>JAZQPG010000137.1:0-4103 GCA_045628365.1 Sodaliphilus sp.
GAAGGGGTAAAGCGGCTCGTTGTCGATGTCCATGTAGTTGCTGGTGTAAGGCTGGAACCACTTCTTGGTGGGTCGGCCAGTGTTCAGGTGATTGTAGTAGAGGGGGATCTGTCCTTCGCTCTTGGGGAAAGAAGTGGTGTGGTGACCGCTGGGCACTTTGTCGCCAAAGATAACGTCGCAAATGGCATCGCCAGCCTTGCTACCGCCAAACCACACATTGAGCAGTGCGTCGAGGTTGTCGTTCTCCCAGTTTAGGATGGTGCTGCGTCCGCTAAAGTTGAGCATCACGATGGGTTTGCCCAGTTTCTTGAGTTCAACGAGAAGGTCGTGCTGAGCATCGTAGGTCTCGAGGAAAGCACGCGAACTGCCCTCGCCCGAGCTTTCAGAAGCCTCACCGCCGGCAAAGACGATAACATCGGCTTTCCGCGCAATTTCCATAGCCTCGTTGAGCATATCTTCCTCACTGCGGTCGTCACGCACTGCGTGACCATTGCGGCAGATGATTGCTTCCTGACTGGCATCGTGCATGAAGTTGCAGCCCTTGGCATAGAGCAATGTTGCCCCTGTGCCCTTGAGAGCCTTGGTCATCGACTCCTTGAGGGTCTCGTGACGGTCGTGAACAGCAGCCACGCTCCACATGCCAGCCATATTGGTGCGGTTGTCGGCCATGGGACCTACGAGGGCGATGGTGCCCTTTTTCTTCAAAGGCAGCACGTTGTCGTTCTTAAGCAGGACAAAGGTCTCGGCAGCCATGTCGCGTGCAGCGGCAAGGTGCTTCTCGTTGTACACATCCTTCTTGAAGCGGTCAAGGTCGCAATAGCGGTATGGGTCGTCAAAGAGACCCAGTTTCCACTTAGCCTCGAGCATGCGGCGACAAGCCTTGTTAATGTCCTCCTCGGTTACCAGTCCCTCGTCAAGGGCCGTCTTGAGGTGACGGATGAACGACTCGGCACCCATGTCAAAGTCGGTACCAGCCTTCAGTGCCAGTGCGCCCGAGGTCTTGAGGTCGCCAATGCCGTGTGCTGTCATCTCGTAGATTGACGCATAGTCGGTCACTACAAACCCATTGAACTTCCACTCGTCGCGCAGCAGGGTTGTGAGCAGCCATTTGTTGGCGGTGGCAGGTATTGCGTCAACGACATTGAACGACGACATCACCGAACCCGCTCCGGCCTCAACGGCAGCCTTATAGGGAGGCAGGAAATAATTGTACATATTAACGCGGCTCATGTCCACTGTGTTGTAGTCGCGACCGCCCTCACCAGCACCGTAGAGCGCGAAGTGCTTTACGCAAGCCATCATCGTGGTCTTGTCGGTAAGGTCGTTGCCTTGGTAGCCCTCAACGAGCGCCTTAGCCATAGCACTGCCCAGGAAGGGATCCTCGCCATTGCCCTCGGCCATGCGTCCCCAGCGGGGATCACGTGCGATGTCAACCATGGGGCTATAGGTCCACATCTGGCCGTCGGCAGTAGCCTCAATGGCGTTGATGCGTGCACCGGCTTTCACTGCGGTTGTGTCCCATGAGCACGACTGCGCCAGAGGGATGGGGAATATCGTCTCAAAGCCGTGAATCACGTCCATGCCGATAATCATGGGGATGTGCAGACGATGGTTCTCGATGTTGAGACGCTGCAACTCGCGTACGTTCTTCACGCCCTTGCAGTTGAGCACGCCGCCCACTTCGCCCTTGCGTATCTTGCCCACAAAGTCATCGGTCTGCTTGGTACCAGTGACAATCTCGGTGGGAGCAGGAAGCAGGTTGAGCTGACCAATCTTTTCCTCGATGGTCATCTGCGACATGAGGTTGTCAATGAACGCATTCATCTTGGCATCATTGCCCTGAGCCGAGCACAT
Source organism: Sodaliphilus sp. (assembly GCA_045628365.1). GTDB lineage: Bacteria > Bacteroidota > Bacteroidia > Bacteroidales > Muribaculaceae > Sodaliphilus. The sequence continues at coordinate 1,855 of JAZQPG010000137.1, forward strand.
GAGCGTAGCCAATGCCAGCGTTGCACCTAAAATCTTTCTCAGTTTCATAATTTCTGAATTTTGCAATACCCGCTGACGGGTATGTTTATAAATGCTTTGTCTGTTATCTTGATTTTATAAGAATCTGTTTTATTGCCCAAGCAATCAAAACATTCCACACGGTATTTACCCTTAGCGCCATCAACGGCTAAGGTGCGCTGGCGTGATGCATTCACCACTATTGTCGGTTTGCCGTCGGCTATGTAAACCTGTAGAGGCGAGTAAATCGCGACAATTTTCTCGATGTCACTCTCGGCTTCTATCATCGGGAAGCATTCTTCGGGATGATAAGGCTTGAACTCGCTTTGCAAGAGGGTTTTTCGGTGTTCATTGCTGAATGCAATCCAGTGACGGATAAGTTGCCGGTGGGACTCAGGGATGTCGCGTAGCATCATTGAATACTGTATGGTAGAGAACAATGCCGAGAGTATCGTTCTGGCGGCATTTTCAGGTGTTTCGTTGACATTCCATTCAAGCATGTCGGAGTGAACGGCCGTATTGCCTGATGTGAGACGCAGATTGCATATCCTGATTCTATTTCCCTGCATGTCGCCAGGGCAGTCGGCGGCCCTAAGCATATTGCCGTACTGGCGTATTGCCGGGCCTACATATTCCTGCCGGAACTCGATAAGTACGTCAGGATTGATTTCATGCAACTGATAATATATCTCACTCATCAACGCATTGACAGCTTCGGGTAGCGACTTGATATCCCTTCCTGCATAGTCTTCTTTCTCTGCGGGGTCTTCACCATCAAGTTTAAACACGTCTATAAAGTCAAGTTTGAATCCGTCCAAGCCCATTGTTGTAATGGCGTCTTGATATGTTTTGCACAGATATTGACGCACTTCGGGGAACCGGGGATCCAAGGCGGCGAGTTTCTGCTGGTCGCTGTCCCACAGGTATTTGCCTTTGAAAATCTTGTACGCTTTGCTGTTATGCCCCACATAGGGTACTGAGTACCACATCATGTACTTCATCCCCATGTGCTGCACCTGCTCCACGTGTCTTTTCATGTCGGGAAAACGGTTTTTGCTCACTTCCCAGTCACCACAATAGGCATATCCACGATTATTGTCATCAGTCTGCCAACCGTCGTCAAGGATTATGGTCTTCATTCCCATCAGGCTTGCCATCTTACATTCAGCTTCAATATCCTCGGCTTTGATGTTTTGGTGAAACTGATACCAACTGCTATAAAGTGGTTCGTAAGCGGCATTAGGCACTTGACACGGAGTGAGTCCTGCCGCAGCCGAAATCCACTGGGCTCCCTCGCTTATGGCCTCTCCCCAAAAACGGTTGCTGCCATCCAAGAGAATATCCACCTCATACTGCGACAGCGGAGCCTCGGGAGCATTGAAGAAACTCAGACGGGCTGTTATCATTGCATCCTCTTCGTGCATACCCATCAGGGCATCAACACGGCGCAAACTTTCGCTACATGCGATAGTGAGCCGATTCTGGTTGTTGTCGTTTATAAAAGCATACAGGGGCATGCCACAGGCCAACTGCGATGAGTTAGGCCCTAACCAGTCGGGCTTCAGCCAGCATCTGTCACTTGTGCTCTTGTAGTTCCACAGATGGTGAATATCTATTTGCGGAACATCCATTTCTACTTGAAAACGGGGCGGTTGCATGGCAGCCGAGGCATTGAGCGTGATGTGTACCACCTCTTTTCCGTCATTTTCGTTTATCGTGGCGTGAATGCTCCATTCGCCCGGTTGCATAGATGCGAGACGAACTACGCCTACAGTCTTTGACGTGAGGCGGATCTCAAAAGCATTAACGCAATTGATGACACACAGCATCAATGTTGTAAATATCAATTGTCTCATATCGTGCCATATCTGTTATCTGCGGGGATCGAAGCGCACTTCGACGGTGCGTGGCAGCCATACGCGGCAACGGCCGTTGAAGTCCCAGTCGTTACATGCCGAGGCGAAGTCACACAGGTGGATGGTGCGCTTGGGCATCTGGCCGTCGTTGCCGTATGTTCCCACGGGGACAACGAGTTCGTAGGCCATCCACATATTCTTGGGAGCTGCCACTGCTTTCAGTTCTACCTTGCCATCCTTGTCGGCAGGGATGATGCATGCCTCATCGACATGGCCGTCGTTGAAACGGTTGTCGCGGGCAAGCGTGATAGGGCCGCGCACGATTGCCTGGAAGCCGTTCAACTTCTCCAGGCGAGCGCTCATCTCAAAGTCAAC
>JAZQPG010000138.1:0-17813 GCA_045628365.1 Sodaliphilus sp.
AAGTTGAATAATAAAAACATAACAACATAAAAAACAGTATGAACATTTTAGAACTTAGCGAACAAGAGATAATTCGCCGCAACAGTCTTAACCAGCTGCGCGAACTTGGCATTAACCCCTATCCCGCCGATGAGTATATCGTCGACGCCTACAGCGATGACATACGCGAGCAGTTCAGCGACGACGCCGAACCACGCCCCGTGAGCATCGCCGGACGCATCATGAGCCGACGCATCATGGGCAAGGCTTCGTTCATCGAGCTGCAAGACTCACACGGCCGCATCCAGGTGTATATCAGCCGTGACGACCTGTGCCCCGGCGAGGACAAGGAACTCTACAACGTGGTGTTCAAGAAGCTGCTCGACATGGGCGACTTCGTGGGCATCAAGGGCTTTGTTTTCCGCACCCAGACAGGCGAAATCAGTGTACACGCACAGGAACTCAAGCTGCTGAGCAAGTCACTCAAGCCCCTCCCCGTGGTTAAGGTGAAAGACGGCGTGACCTACGACGCATTTGAGGATCCCGAGCTGCGCTACCGCCAGCGCTACGTTGACCTCATCGTCACTGCTGGCGTCAAGGATACTTTCCTCAAGCGCGCCACCGTGCTTCGCACCCTGCGCAACGAGCTCGACGCTGCTGGCTACACCGAGGTTGAGACCCCCACACTGCAGGCTATCGCCGGCGGTGCAAGCGCTCGCCCCTTCATGACTCACTTCAACGCGCTCAACATAGGCATGTATATGCGCATCGCCACCGAGCTCTACCTCAAGCGCCTCATCGTGGGTGGTTTTGAGGGCGTTTACGAGATAGGCAAGAACTTCCGCAACGAGGGTATGGACCGCAACCACAACCCCGAGTTCACCTGCATGGAGCTCTATGTACAGTACAAGGACTACAACTGGATGATGTCGTTCACCGAGCAGCTGCTCGAGAAGATTTGCATCGCGGTAAACGGCAGCGCCGAGACCGTGATCGACGGCAAGACCATCAGCTTCAAGGCTCCCTACCGCCGCCTCCCCATCCTTGACGCCATCAAGGAGAAGACCGGCTGTGACCTCAACGGCATGAGCGAGGACGAGATGCGCGACGTGGCCAAGAAACTGGGTATCGAGGTTGACGAGACCATGGGCAAGGGCAAGCTCATCGACGAGATCTTCGGCGAGACTTGCGAGGGCACTTTCATCCAGCCCACATTCATCATCGACTATCCCGTGGAGATGTCTCCCCTCACCAAGATGCACCGCAGCAAGGCTGGCCTGACCGAGCGTTTTGAGCTCATGGTCAACGGCAAGGAGCTGGCCAACGCTTACAGCGAGCTTAACGACCCCATCGACCAGGAGGAGCGCTTCAAGGAGCAGATGCGACTGGCCGACAAGGGCGACGACGAGGCTATGATCATCGACCAGGACTTCCTGCGCGCACTGCAGTATGGCATGCCCCCCACTAGCGGTATCGGCATCGGCATCGGCCGTCTCGTGATGCTCATGACCGGCAACAGCTACATCCAGGATGTGCTCCTGTTCCCGCAGATGCGTCCCGAGAAGGTTGCCAAGCGCGACAAGGAAGAGGCGTTCACCGCCCTGGGCATCCCCGCTGAGTGGGTAGCACCCATCCAGAAGGCCGGCGTGCTCACCGTCGAGGCCCTCGGTGGCCTGGAGCGTCCCGGCAAGCTCTTCCAGGACCTGCTCGACATCAACAAGAAATTCAAACTGGGCTACAAGGCTCCCACAGCCGACGAGGTTAAGCAATGGGTAGAAGCAGCAAAGGCAACTCTCCCTGCCGCTGAGTAACCCTCCTATATAGCTTATAACTCCCATAACCAGAGGCTGGAGCGCAACAACGCCTCAGCCTCTTTACTATAAAATCGAATATTTCAGATGCTTAACAAGCAACAATGCAACGCCATGCGTGGCCTGGCCATCATATGCATCATGCTGCATAACTATTGCCACATGTTCTCGTTTGCCATCAAGGAAAGCGAAGATATATGGGCTATCGACCAGACACGCCGCTGGGGTGATTACCTGCAGCATATTGACGGCAACCTCTTTGTGCATGTGATGTCTTTCTTTGGTTTCTACTTCCTGCCAGCATTCATGTTCCTGGGCGGATACGGCCTGGTGCGCAAGTATGAGGTGGGATGCATACCCTTCAGAGCAGGCAACTTCGTCTTCAAGTCATGGCGCAAGCTACTGGCATTGGTGTTCTTGCCACAAATACTCTTTGTGGCGGTGCAGATTTCGATGATAGGATTTACACGATGCACACCACAGGGCATACTTGCCCAGTTTGCCATGGCAAACAATTTCCTAATAGGCTGTCGTTGCGCAATCAACTCTCTGCTAGACACACATTTGTACTTTGGCATTGTGATAAAACCATATATCTATTGGTATCTGGGATTGACGATGGAACTATACATCATCTATGCACTCATACACCGTTTCCAGAGCCAGAAAGCACGCCTGTGGATACCCATTGGCATTGTGATTACTGGTGCAGTTCTGCTTCTTGCTTTTCCGCAGAACAGTGTGGGAGCCAAGATTATGCACTTCAATGCCCCTGTAGGCTTAATCCCCTTTGGGTTGGGCATTTTGGCGGGACGTTTCGGCAAGGCAGAATGGCTCACCACACGCCGTGCCGCCATTCTTTTACCATTAAGCATAATAGTTATTATTGCAAGCAGCTATAACTACTGGGCATGGTGCATTAACTATCTGTGGGGTACCGTCATGGTTGTGTGTTGTGGAGTGCTCATGCGAGGCATTACGCTTCGCGTCTTTGTCAAGGTGGGCGAAGTGTCAGCGTTGGTTTACATTCTTCATCCCGTGATACGTGAGCTGGTTAAGCTCATCTCGATACGCTACTTTCCAACGTGGACCTATACCCAGCTTACAGTATACGTATTACTCACCATCCTGGCCGTAGTGCTGTATCGCCTCCTGCGTCTCGACCGCCTCTCGTCCCGCTTCATCGCAGGCAAGAAAACCAAGTAGTCCTCACCCACACACAACCGTCGCAAGGCTACCCAGACTATAGTTTCAAGGATTTTTCGGTGCGCCCTAAAAGGGATGTCCCTATTAGGGCGTTTTGGTTACAAAATCAAATTTTTGCCGGTTTTTAATCGCCTTTGATTCAATTAGTTAAATCAAAAACACCCGAAAAGGGACTGTCCCTATTAGGGCGTTTTGGGTTGTCGTTGTTCTTGTGGGGGCGACAACCGTGTGGGATCAGGCGCGGATGCCGCGATGGTGGCGTAAACGGGTGGTTTGCCTCGGGGTTTTCACGAGTGAAGCAAGGTCAAAAATTCCCAAATAAAACTTTTTCTTTGTTTTTGCTGGCCGCCAATGTAAAAAAATATAAAACAGTTGCTTATATGACAATAAATTAGTACCTTTGCCACAACTATACACTGCATTGCCGCATAATCGCGGCTGCTCATTATACTTGAACCGGGACCTGCTGTCCTACAAAACATTTTTAACGATGAAACGTTTCACTCTTATACTTGCAGCGCTCGCGGCACTCGCCGCAGGAGCACAGAACAACGGCATGTGGAAGGCCCACCCCAAGTATCTGGGAACCGAAGCTACGTGTCTCGTTGATGCACGCGACAAGGCGTTCTTCATTGCCAGCAACCAGCTGTATGCCTTTGACAAGACGACCCTGGAGGTGCAGGCCCTCAACAAGGAGACCGGACTCAATGACATCAACACCACGGGTCTCTTCCGCAACGCGCGTGAGCACTACACCGTTGTGACCTACAAGAACTCTAACATCGATGTGGTTCGTGACGACGGCACCGTGGTCAACATCCCTGACCTCAAGGATGCTATCTTTAATTGTGCAAAGGGTATTAATGATGTCACTTTCTCCCAGGGTAAGATGCTGGTGGCCACTCAGTTTGGCCTCGTTATCATTGACGGCGGCACGATGCAGGTTAAGGATACTTACTACTATAACCGCAACCTCACGTCGGCCATCCAGTGCGGACAGGCGCTTATCGTGTCGACCGAGGATGGCATTTTCTATGACCAGCGCAGCAACCATGACAACTTTGATGCGTTCACTGCGACAGGAATGAACTATACCAACGCCCATTTCTTCCCCATCAATAACAACAAGTTCTTCTTGCGCAGCGATGAGGAGCTTGACGTGGTGTCGCTCGAAGTGACCGACGGTATCAACTATGAGGTGACTCTTGTCACGGGCGGTGCTGCCAACTATATCCAGGAGATGCCCGGTGGCTTCTTGGCAAACTTCTATGGCAGCAAGTCTTACTACACCTTTAACGAGGAAGGCGAGAACGCTACCAGGGTATCAGCCACTGCCGAGTATTTCTCGTGTGATCCTGCCGGTGACGGCACTGTGTGGGCCATGGGTGCTAACGGAGTGCACAAGAAGGGCGTCTCTAAATACTATGCTCCCAATGGCTGGGGCATTACCGTCAATGCCTTCTACGGAGCATATAACCCCGGCAACGGCTGCTACTATGTGTGCCGCACCACCGACAATGCTATCCTGGGTAGCGCTAATTCCAAACCTACTGCAGCAAAGACCGAGATTTGGCGTTATGACGGCAGCAAGTGGAAAAACGTGACCCCGGTGGGTGCTCCCACCGACTGCGGCGCGGGTAACTACTGGCTGGCGTTTGAGCCTGGACAGGAGTGCTCTTACTTCTATAGCACTCGCGGTGCCTCATATGTCAACCCTGTTACCGGGACATCTAGCACTCGCTTTGGCGCGATCGTTCATGTGGTTAACGACACGGTCAAGACCGTCTATGACGGCCGCAACAAGTCGGCCACGGTGCTGGCCAACGCCCCGCTCGTATTCATGAACGCCCTTGCCCTTGACAACGACGGCAACCTGTGGGGTGTGCAGCCCTTCCCCTCGCGCACAGTAGACAGCTCCGGTCCCTACGCCGTGGTGCTGCCCAAGGACAAGCTCCATGACCCCAATGTCACCCTCAGCGACTGGATTCTTCCCAACGTGACAGGCCTCACCGGCGACAACAAGCGCTCGACCATGGCCGTGTCACGCGGAACAAATATCAAGGTGTTCTCGATAGGCGGATATGAAAAGCCCGTCTACATTTGGGATGACGGCGGAGACCCCAGCAACCCCAACATCCGCGCAGCGTCTTACACCAGTATTCCTGATACTGATGGCACCATGACCGAGTGGACCTGGATGCGTTGCGTTGTGCCTGACACCCTGGGCAACATCTGGGTAGGATTCAGCGACGGTTTCTTTTACTTTAACCCCACCGAGGCTTTCAATGCCGACTTCAAGGTGCACCATCCCAAGCTCAAGGGTGAGACAGGTTACTTCCTTGACGGTGAGGATGTGATTTGCATAGCTGTCGATGGCCAGAACCGTAAGTGGCTGGGTACTGCTAACCAGGGCGTTGTTCTCGTGAGCGAAGACGGTACCGAACTGCTGGCACAGTTTGACGCCACCAACAGTCTGCTGCCGTCAAGCTACATCTACTCGATCACCTATCTGCCCAACTCTAACTCTATCATGGTCGTGACCGACCAGGGTATCGCCCAGTATTACTATGAGGCACCGTCGGGCGTGGAGACATATGACAACGTGCTGGCTTATCCCAACCCCGTCACTCCCGACTTCACGGGATATGTAACCATCAGCGGCCTGGTCAAGGACTCGTATGTCACCATCACCGACCGCAAGGGCAATACCGTGGCACAGCTGCAGGCCAGCGGCACCACCGTTCACTGGGATGCATGTGACGCTGATGGTAGCCGCCTCGAGACAGGTGTGTACAACGTCTTTGCCGGTCCCAGCGAGACCGAGATGAGCGCACATCCTGTTACCCAGATTCGCGTCATCAAGTGATGCGGCAGCAATCAGATCATAACAGATAATGCTCATATCACAGGGGCACGGCACCCAGCCGGCGCCCCTGTATTTTCTCCTCCCACCTATTTAGATGACAATGCTATTGTTCACAGGCTTCATTGAGGTCAACAGCACCGAGTTCTATGTCATGGCACTCACACTTGCCATGGCGTGCGTCGCAATCCTCTTTGGACAGCGTGACCCCGGGCCGTCGACCACAGTCATTGTCCCCATGGACCTGAACGACTGCGTCACCGACGACGAGTCGCTGCTGGTGATGAAGGGGCTCGATGATGGCGCCGTGCTCATCCTGCGCAATGCCCTGCCGGTTACCGACGGCGACACCGTGCACCTGGTTATCACTGCCACCGGTAACCGCCTTACCGTGGTCGAGAAATATGGCCGCCAGGACAGGGCGGGGCTGCAGCATCAGGCCGATGGCACTGCCTATGTGGAGCGGCTGCCCCATGAACGTTTCACCGTGCGCTACGAGAGCGAGCTCACCGGCCAGTGGGCGCTTTTCACGTTCTCTAACCGTCCCGGAAACACCGCCACCACTCACCTCAAGTACTAACCCCGTCAAGCCTGGCCCCTGTTGTCTTACCTGGCTAGGCTCCAATGGAAGTGGAATGAGAGTGCCGGTTGCCTCTTGCCTCTTGCCTCTTGCCGTGAAGGGGGTGTAAAGATGCGATTATTAGTGGATTTGCCTTTAGAATTTTGGGTTTTATAACAAATTTCACTATCTTTGTGACAATTATTAGTTTCGGGCAATGATGTACTATTCTTGCCTCGAATGATTAACCTAACCTTTATAGGGATTCGTTGTGTTTCCCGACACTGAATTACCAGTAAACCCCATTACTACTAAATATGAAGAAAAGTTTTTTTGCATTGCTGGCTTTGTCGTTCCTGACGGCCGGCGCCCAGAAGTTTGAGGTGGCCCAGGTGAGGCAGCTTCCTCTTGCCGTGGAAGCTTATCACCCGGTGTTTACCCCTGATGGCCACAGTTTGCTCGTGGCTGCCAGCCCGGCCTATGACGGTCTGGCCATTATCAATCTGTCAAACGATGCTTACACGCAGTTGTCCACCTCGCCCAGCGCGGCGTACAAGGCTGCCGTGAGTGCCGACAGCCGCACGGTGATATGCCGTGAACTCAACTTTGGCGACATGACATTGTCGCTCAAGTCGATAGACCTTGCAACCGGCGACACCCGTGTGCTGGCTACCGGCCTTGACCACTTCAACACCATCAACCTCAACGGCGAGGATGTGAAGGTGATGGCCGAGGGGCAGGCAGTGAAGCGCAACGCGGGCCGCAAGGTAGCCGCCACTGCACAGGAAGAGGTGTTTGTCACCGAGGAGGACCTCAAGGTGGTGGTGTATCGTGGCAGCGAGCGCACCGTGGTTGACCCGCTGTCGACTCCCGAGCGCGACGTCAACTACTGCTGGAGCAGCCTGTCGCCCGACAAGCAGCACCTGTTGTTCGTGGCCGGCAACGACGCCTATGTGAGCGACCTCGACGGTGGCTCACTGGTGAACCTGGGCCGCCTGCATGCACCGGTGTGGCGCGGCAACGACTATGTGGTGGCTATGGACGACAAGGACGACGGCAGCCGCTTCACCGCGTCAGAGATCGTGATCGTGGGCATCGACGGCACTGGCCGCCAGCAGCTCTCGACCACAAGCGACGAGATAAAGATGTTCCCAGCCGTGAGTGCCGACGGTTCTCAGGTGGCTTATCACAGCACCGACGGCAAGGTATATTTAATGACCATTAAAGAGAAATGACCATGAAGAGACTATATACCGTAATGATAGCCGCGCTAGCCATAGCACTGAGTGCGGGAGCCGTGAGCAATGTATATAAAATATATATCAACCCCGGACACGGCGGACACGACAGTGACGACAGGCCAACCGACCTGCCCGCCGAACTGGGTTTCACCGGCAGTGACCGTTTCTATGAGAGCGACGGCACGCTCACTCGTGGCAAGTATCTCAACGAGTTTTTACAGGGACTGGGTTACAGCACTAAGATGTCGCGCACTACCAACTATAGCAGCGATGACCTGGCGCTGAGTACTATCGCGGCGCAGTCAAACAGTTTCGGCGGACACTTCATCTCGCTACACAGCAACGGTGCCAATGCCAGCGCCAACTATGTGATAGCTGAATATAGCGGTACTCGCACCACCAACTCGACCGAGCGTGTGGCTGGCTCACAGAAGTTTGCACTCGCTGCCGCTCAGCAGCAGGACGTGAACCGCCTCACCGACGTCACCTACTCGACCCCCCGTGCCATCAACGACTATTCGTTCAATGGCTGGAGCCTGGGCGTGCTGGCGTCTAACACGCAGGTGGGCTACCTGGTCGAGACATGGTTCCACGACTACCGTCCCGAGGCACTGCGCATGAAGGGCGATGTGTATAACCGTTTCACGGCATGGCAACTTGCCCGTGCCTATCTGGAGTTCCCTATAGTTTCTCCCACCGCTATCAAGGGCTGCATCATAGGCGACATTCGCAACACCAGCAAAGGATGCGGCTACACCAGCTATGTGAGCCGCAACCGCGACAGTTATCTCGCAGTGAACGGCGCCACAGTGGAGCTGCTCAACTCGAGCGGCACAGTGGTGCAGACCATGACCACCGACAACTGGCACAATGGCGTGTACGGCTTCTTTAACCTGGACGCCGGCACCTACACCATCCGCGTGTCCAAGAGCGGTTATAAGACCCAGACAGCAACTGTGACCGTGAGCAACGGTAACTCTACACAGAAGAAATTCAACCTGGTCGAGGGTGTAAACGAGGGCATCAGCACCTCGGTGCCCAGCGTGAACCACGGCACCGTGTACGTGGGCTCACAGGACAGCCGCACCGTTGACGTGACCACCACAGGTGTTACAGGCGCCATCAGCGTGGCATGCACCGGCAGCGCGTTCAGCGTCACCCCCACCACGCTGCAGCCCGGCAACAGTTCGTTCACCGTTACTTTCAAGCCAACGACAACCGGCCAGCAGACCGGCTCGATAAAGCTTACCTCGGGCTCATATAGCGCAACCGTGGCGCTGAGCGGTGAGGGCAAGAATCCGCCGCTCGCGTTCACTGAAGGGTGGAACATGAGCGAGAAAAGCGGCAAGAAGGATGCCAACTGGCTGTCAACCTACAGCAAGGCGCGCAACATGGACTTTGGCGCCGGTAAGCTATATGTCGTTAACGCCGAGGACGGCAAGATTGCCGTTGTCAACGCTCAGACAGGTGCATTCATCAAAAACCTCGACATGACCGGCGTCACCGGCGGCGCGCTCAAGGTGATCGACGTGAAGTGCTTCGACGGCAAGGTCGTGGCTTGTAACCTCGCCACCACCGGCAGCGAGCTCAAGGTGTATGTGTGGGACAACGACAACTCACAGCCCCGCGTGCTGCTCAGCACCACCGACTTTAACGGTAAGGCCCGCGTGGGCGACTGCCTGGGCCTCTACGGCAACCTCACCAACGGATATGTTTACTTTGCAGCGGGTTCTACTACCGAGCAGAGCGAAGTGCTGCGCTATAGCATCAGCGGCGGCGTGTGCGAGACCTCGCCCAGCTATGTCAAGCCCCTCAAGGAGGATGGCGACGCCGGTGCTGCGGTGAAACTTGGTCTCTCACCGCGCATTGTGCCCGACGATGCCAACAACTTCTGGGCTATAGGACAGCAATACTATCCCACGTACTTCAAGGACGGCCTTGTGTATTGCTCGATGAACACCGATGCCCTGGGCAAGGTGGTCCATGGCAACGCCTTCAAGTCGTTCAACTACCGCGGCACCACCTACGGCGTGGCAACTACCTATGCTTCAGGATCCACCACGCTGACCAGCGGGCATGCTGTGGTGGCCGATGTGACCAACGGATGGGCACAGTGTGACGCCGTGGGCACTTATCCCCCGGGCGGACTGGGAACAACCCGCAACACCTCGATGTCGACCAGCGTGGCAACCCACGTCAACGGCGACCAAGGTGTGGAGATGTGGGTGCTCGTCCACAACCAGGGCGTGGCCTACTATAAATATGGTGTTGTACCAGTCTATGACCTCGACCCCGACACCACCACCCGCGTCGTTGTGACTCCCGACAAGGTGGAGATGGGCGCCATCGACTATGAGGCAACCAAGGCAATCAGCGTTGCTGTTACCGGCAATAACCTCAAGGGCGACATCAAACTCAGCCTCGTGGGCCGCGACGCAGCGATGTTCTCCCTCGACAAGACCACTATCACCAAGGCTGCCGGCTCGGGCGCTGTTACCGTCACCTACGCTCCCGCCGCAGTGGGCGCACACCAGGCTACGCTCGTCATCACCAGCACCGGTGCCGAGACCGTTAATGTGCCTATCACCGGCTCGATGAACCCCGAACCCGATGTGAAGGGCAACTTCCAGCGCATCGAGGGCCTGTGGTACTACCACATCCCCACCGGCGGCACGCACGCCGGCGAGAACCTCGTGGTGCTCAACGACTGCAAGGAGCAGCACGGACGCGCCGTTGTTGACCCCGTACTCGTGCGTTACCTCGTGGAGCGTGGCCAAGTGTGGTTCTGGGACTATACCACCCAGAAGACCAACGGCAAGGCTACCGCTGCCAACATTGGCGCTGACGGCTACATCGTTGCTCCCGCTGGCTGCTACGCGATGATGTTCCAGAACTCGGTCGAGAACGAGACCCAGGGCACCGGCTACACCGGCTCTAACGTGATAGACTTCAGCAATATGGGTACATACGGCACCGCTGCAGGCTCGTCGTTCACCGGCGTGACCAACCTCACCGCCCTGGGCTATTTCAAGAACATCACCGTGCTGGGACTGTCGCGCGAGCAATATGCTACCGGCGGCTACACCCAGTACTCGGCACTCAACTCGGTTGACCTGTCTAAGAACACCAAGCTCACCACCGTGAACCTGGCCTATAACAACCTGGCTGGCATCGACCTGAGCGCTAACACCGCCCTCACCAGCATCAACGTTACCGGCAACGGCCGCACCATCACCCCCATGGAGACAACTATCGACGGTCTCAAGACCTACTACGTGACCCTGAGCAGCCTGGGCGGTATGCTGGGCGATGGATTTGATGTCGCCAAGGTGGTTACCAGCGACCTGCAGGGAGGCAAGATAATCAAGGTGAATGGCGAGGATGCCATCAAGTTTGTCGACGACGTGGTTACCTACCGTTATGACAACGGCAGCGCACTTGCCACCAGCTTCTACCTCAAGGGCAAGGCATCGCAAAGCGTGCTCATGGGCGACGTGAACATGGACGGCACCCTGGATATCGTTGACGTCAACACCCTCATCATGAAATTCCTCGGCGAGGATCCCCACCCGTTCAACGGCGTGGCGGCCGACATCAACGGCGACGGCGTGTATGACATCATCGACATGAACGGCCTCATTGACCTTATCCTGAACCACAACTAACCCCCGCCCCATAGCGGGAAAAACGTGAAATGGCACCCTCTCCTGGGGGGCCAGTTGACGTTTAGTTATAATCGTGCCTAAACCTTCTAGGCTCTCTAGGCTACATAGGAATGGAGGGCTTATAAGCAAATCTGGGCTCATACGCCCAAAAGTTCACGTCTCCCGTGGTGTCCGCTGGTAATCCATGGTGCCGTGTGTGGTGGTGTGGGGGCGTGAACAAGGAAGCAACCGGTTGTTGGTGTCACAACTGGTTGCTTCCTTGTTATTGATGAGGGGATGATGGGCCCGGGCCGTGTGGCGCACGGGTTTATCCTTCTTTGTGCTCGGTCAGGAAGGCATCGATGGCTGCGGCCATCGACGGTGCCTTGGGAGAGGTGGTGATGTCGAGCCTCAGGCCGGCATCCTTGACGGCGTCGATTGTGGGCTGGCCCATGGCGCCGATGGCGATGTCACCTTGCTCGAAGTCGGGGAAGTTGCTCACCAGCGACTGCACGCCGGCGGGGCTGAAGAAGATGAGCATGTCATAGTCGAGCTTCTCCTCGGGGGTGAAGTTGTTGCTCACCGTGCGGAACATCACCGCCTGGGTGTACTTGATGTTGTGGGCGTCGAGGGGAGCAGCCTTGGCCTGGTCGTGGTTTTCGCTCACGGGCATCAGGTAGGTCTCCTTGTTGTGCTTCTGGATGAGGGGGATGAGTCCCTCGATTTGTCCGCTCTCGCTATAGAAGATCTTGCGCTTGCGATACACGATATACTTTTGCAGATAATGGGCGATGGTCTCGCTGATGCAGAAGTATTTGAGTGTCTCGGGGACGCTCACACGACTCTCCTCGCACAGGCGGAAGTAATGGTCTATCGCTGTGCGGGCGGTAAAGATAATAGCTGTGTAATCAGGGATTTGAATCCTTGACTGGCGAAATTCCTTTGCTGTCAGTCCTTCAACTTTGATGAAGGGACGAAATACAACCTCAACTCCGTGTTTTGTCTCCAGGTCGAAGTAGGGAGACTTGGCCGACGTGGGCTTGGGCTGTGAAATGAGTATCTTCTTTATGGCCACTATAGTCCTGAATTAAAGTCTAAAGTTTAAACACATATTATTTTACAAACATAAACCGTTACCACCGATAACAATACCAGCGGCACGATTTCAGCGCTGCAAAGGTACAAAATAAAATAGACAAGTGATGGCAATTTGTTGTAAAAAATTCTAAAACCCTTACAAATAAAGGCAAAACGGCAGCAAATGTAAAGAATAATAGCAATTGTTAACAGAAATTTGCACACTTGTGGCCACACCAGCATCATGCCCACTACCGGCAGCAGCGTGATGCCTAGCAGCGAGTGGATGGCCTTGAACCCGTCGCACCATTGGCTGGATGACAGGGGGTCGGAGAACACGTTGCCAACGAGCATATAGGCTCCAAGCTGCAGCACGTAGAATAGCAGGGCCATAGCGGTGAATGTGCCGATGCAGGCAAACACGTGGTGGTGGATCGCCTCGCTGAGCGAAGGCACGTAGGTGCCCACGGCATAGAAGCAGGCGATGGCCTCCATCACGCTGGTGCTCAGGGTTAATGCGCTCAGGATCCCTATCTCGTTAACTGTGTGGTCGTTGAAGGCGTTTTCGCTGCGGCGCGGCGAAAACAGGCTGGTGAATATCTGTTCGATGTATTTGTATCCCGTGCGGTAGCTCAGTACCACCAGGAACACGGCGGTGAGCAGCAGCACCATCGAGCCGGTGTCGCGTAGGGGGGTGTTGACGGGCTTGCCGGGTGTCTCGGCCTGGGGCACCTCCATGGTGGGCAGCGCTGTGAGCTGCTGGCAGGTGCTGTCGCTGGGTACGGGCTGTGGGAAGCCGTCGGGCCAAGTGGCCTTTATGATTTGCACCTCAACGCTGTCGGCACTGGGTGCCGCGGCTGGCGTGGGGGTTGTAGCGGTGTTGGTTGCTGGCATGTGGGTGGGGTATATCAGTCGTAAAACTTAGTGTCGCTAACGGCAACGCCTTCCTCGAGTTGCTTCTCGATAGCCTCGACGGCTTCTTGGGGGGTGGCTGCCACGGTCCACAGGTTGCAGTGGGTGTGCTTCATGAATCCCTCGGCAACGCTGCGGTTGAGCATCTCGACCAGCGGGTCATAGTAGCCCTTGGTGTTGAGCAGCACGATGGGTTTGGTGATAATGGCGAGCTGACGCCAGGTGATCACCTCTAGCAGTTCCTCGAGGGTGCCGCAGCCGCCGGGCACGGCAACGACGGCATCGCTCAGGCTGTTCATCATCTCCTTGCGCTCGTGCATGTCGGCGGTGATGATTTCCTCGCTCACGCGGTCATAGCCCCAGTTGTTGTCGACCATGAACTTGGGGATCACGCCGGTGACGTGGCCGCCGGCATCGAGCACGCCGTCGCTCACGCTGCGCATCAGGCCCATTCCGCCCGAGCCGTTGACGCAGCCCCAGCCGTGCTCGGCCATCACCTTGCCCAGCTCATAGGCGGCGTCGTTGTATGTCTTGTCGATGCGTGCGCTTGAAGCCGCAAACACGCAGATCTTACCTTTTTCCTGTTTCATGGTGCAAAGTTACGGATTTTTTGTAAAAGATTAAGAGTTTAACGCTTTAAAAGTGTAAATGCGGCCGTTGCAACCGCCTTGCAGCGCCAGGCGGGAGGGCGTCTTCACCGTCCCAGCAGGCGGCCGGCGTTGGTGGCAATGATGGCTGTGAGGGCGGTGGGGGAGAGGTCCAGGGTGCGGGCCATGGCGGTGATGATGTCGCTGATGGGGGTGATGCTCTCGTCGGTCTCGGCGAGGATGCGGTCGAGTGGTGTGGCGCGCAGGGCGGCGGTGTTGAAGCGTTCGCCGTAGGACAGGTAACAGCCGGCGTCGAGCAGGGTGCGCGCCACGTTTTCGTTGCCGCGCATGCCGTGGATGATGAGGGCTGTTCCCGCTGGGTGCATGTGCCGCCATGTCTTGATGAGCTGCTGGGAGGTGCGCACCATGTGGGCTATGACGGGTTTGCCCAGCTGGGCGGCTAGGGCGATGTGGCTGGCAAAGAGTTCTTCTTGCTCGGCAACGGAGGCTCCGCGCAGGGAGTCGATGCCTGTCTCGCCAACGGCCACGACCTGGGGGTGCAGGGCGGCGCGCTCCAGTTCGTTGAGCGACATCGGGACGGGCGACCAGGGATGGTGCCCCACGCTGTAAAGCCGGCCGGGAAGGGGCGCGAAGTCCTGGGGCTCAACGCTGATCACTGAGCCGGGAGGTGCATCGGTGCGGTGGGTGTGGATGTCGGTGACGGGTGTCATGGCACGGGGTCGTAGCCGCTGCCGCCCCAGGGGTTGCAGCGCAGTATGCGCCATATGGCCAGCCTCAGGCCTTTGAACGGCCCGTGTTTCTTGATGGCCTCCACGGCATATTGGCTGCATGACGGGGTGAAACGGCACACGGGTGGCGTGAGCGGGGAGATGTAGCGCTGGTAGAAGTAGATGGGCTGCAGCAGTAGCCATCCCAGGCCGTGCATGATTTTATTCCACATTTTTCTCATGGCTGGCGGTTTTTGTCGCGTCGCGCGAGATGCGTTGCAGCAGTTCCTGCATCTTGGCCTCGATAACCTCGTAGGGGGCTTTGTCGCTCGACAGGTAGATGAATGCGATGTCTACGCCCACGCCTCCCTGGCGCAGGGCAGGGTATAGCAGCTCGCGGTTGAGGCGGTAGGCCTCGCGGGTGCGGCGTCGCAGCAGTACGCGGCCCACGGCCTTGCGTATCTTCTTCTTGGGGATGGTGATCAAGAACTGGGCCGGAGTGTCGCCCTGCGGCTCGTGGAAACGGTAAACGGCACGCAGCGGATAGGCAACGGTGCCTTTGCTGCCCGCTGCAAACAGGCTGTTCACCGCGGTGCGGCTGCACAGCTTCTCGCTTTTGTATAACCTCAGTCCTTTCATGATTGTGGTTGCAAAGTTACTCATTTTTGACGAAATAGGAATAATGAAGCGGGAAAAATGTTGTTGGCGACCGCTGGTTGGACTTGTGGGTGCCGTGGGCCGGGGGGGGGTGGTGAATGGCCAGGGGGACCCTGTGGCGATGTGCCCGCCGGGTCCCCCTGGGGTATGTGGGTTCGTTTTGTCCGCAGGGTTTAGATGAGTCCTGTGTAGAAGAGGAAGATGAGCGCCACGGCCACCGGTGCCACGTAGCGCAGGCACACCATCACGTAGTAGTACACGGCGTTGTTGAGGTGTCCGTCGTGGCTCAGCTGCTTCTTGATGATGGCCTTGTCCAGGAACCATCCCACGTAGACCGCCGTGAACAGGCCGCCCATGAGCATGAACACGTTGGAGGCGGCATGGTTGAACAAGTCAAAGAGGTTCATACCCCATGCGGTGACATTGCTCAATACGTTGAACGACAGCGCGCTCAGCACAGCTATCACCAGCGTGAAGCCTGCGACCCAGCATATCGCGTGGTTGCGGCTCATGTGGAACTCCTCGCTGATGAGCACTATGGGGCATTCGCTCAGGATGATGGTCGATGTGAGCGAGGCAAAGAACAGCAGCACGAAGAACAGCAGCGCCCACACGTAGCCGCCCGCCATCTGCTGGAAGATGCTCGGCAGGATTTCAAACACCAGCTTGGGGCCGGCCTCGGGCTGCATCCCGAATGAGAACACGGCAGGGAATATCACGATGCCGGCCAGGATGGCCACCAGCGTGTCGAGCGATGCGATCAGGGTGGCGTCGCGCGGCAGCGAGGTGTCGTCCTTGAAATAGGACGAGTAGGCCACCAGGCACGAGATGCCCAGTGTGAGCGACATGAATGCCTGACCCATGGCGTCGAGCACACCCTTCCACGTGAGATGGCCAAAGTCGGGCCTGAACAGGAACTCAACGCCCTTCAACGAGCCGGGAAGCATAAGCGAGTTGACGCAGAACACCACCAGCAGCACGAACAGCAACGGCGTCATCACGTTGGACACGCGCTCTATGCCCTTCTGCACGCCGCGGCTCAGCACCAGGAAGTTGATCGCCAGGAACACCACCGTCCACAGCGTGCATTGCCACGGGTTGCCCACGAAGTCGCCAAAGATGTGGCTGTACTGCTCGGGCGTGTGACCCGAGAGGTCACCACTGACGGCCATCAGCAGGTACTCGATTACCCAGCCGCAAACCACGCTGTAGAAACCCAGCGTCACCATCGCGCCGATCATGCACACGTAGGAAAAACCATGCAACTTGCTGCCGGGAGACAGCTCCTTTAAGGCTCCCATCATGTTCTTGTGGGTAGAGCGGCCTATGACAAACTCGCTGAGCATCACGGGGATGCCTAGCAACAGCACGCATATCAGGTATACCAGGATGAATGCCCCGCCACCGTTTTGACCAGCCTCGTAGGGGAAGCGCCATATGTTGCCTAGGCCCACGGCTCCGCCCACGGTTGCAGCCACGGCACCCATGCGGGTGGCGAAACCTATTCTCTTTTTAGTCTTTGACATAGATGTGTGATTAATGCAAAAAAGCGTAATATTCTTTCAAATGTTAATTTTCGACCGCAAAATTATAAAAAATCATTCAATCATGCAACTTTTATTCATAAAAAAAGACCCCGACGGGGCCTGTGTGCGCCATAGGGGCTATCCTACTGACAAAGGAGTCACAGCGTGCCGGTCTCCACGCGTGCACAGATGCGCTCGATAACCTTGTCCTCGGCGTTGGTGTCGGGGTGGTAGCCAGCCTTGAGGCTGACGCCGAAGAATTTGCCGAACGTTTGCCAAAATCCCGCCCTGAACGTGCCCAGGAACGCCTTCACGATGTTGTAGCTGCTTTGGTTCGTTTCGCGGTTAATCAGCTTGATAAGCATCTTTCCCTGGCTCTTAGTCATCTTCTTCATCACGGGCTTGTATTCCTCGAAGATCCTCTTCTCGAATGCCTGCATGTAGGCCTGCTTCTGCTTCTCATCCTTGTATGTGCCTATGTATTCGTACGTCTCGAGAAGCGTTGCGCTTATCAACTTGGCATAGGGCAGCGTGCGCTTCACGTCGCGCACGGTTTTCCAGTAGAACTCCTCCTCGCTCTTGTTGCGGAAACGCTCAGGCGGATAGATCGTGATGTTGTTGAAATAAAGCATCGTGACCGTGTCGCCCTGCGCCGTGCGTATGCGAGCCTTGCCGGCCCACACGTGCTGCAGGGCCGAGGGCACCTCCTGCGCCTCCACCACCTCCTGCGCGTCTGCCTCCAAAGGCATCAGCCAGGCAATAGCCACAAGTAAAATCACCAACAGTCGTTCTTTCATACTGCGAAAGTACACCAAACATCCCAAACAACCCAAAAAATCAATATAAATAAAGTTAAAACCCTACTTCCCTCCCCTCTATTATATATTAATGTGTACCAAGCAACCATTGCAACCGTCCCCTCCCTCTTCCTCTTCCTCTTCCTGTGCCCCCCGCCTCCCCGCTCCCCCTCCCTGCGTGAAGTCCCGAGTGGTCCCGTGGGCGGCCTCAGTGTGGCCGCCGCCC
>JAZQPG010000139.1:0-42640 GCA_045628365.1 Sodaliphilus sp.
TCGTCGTTCATCTCGGTGTCGTGGGCGATGGTCTGGCCCAGCGGCAGGGTGATTGTCTTGCCGTCAGAGCTGAGCGTACCCTTCACCCACACGCCGGTGGGAGCCTTGGCGATGGGGTCCTGGATATAGACCTCGTTACCCTCGGCAAACACTACCGACATGGTGCCGGTCTGGGCGCCACGACGCACGTAGTCATTGTAAACATAGTAAGAATAACCAGCACGGTCATAGGTTTTCAACTCACCTGCAGGCTGCTGTGTCAACAGTCCGTCGACAGTAGTGGCCGCGTTCACACTCATGACTGCGACAAGAGCCATCGCAATCATCAAAAGAAATTGTTTCATAGGGAATTAAATTGTTTTTAGTAATTGTGTCGATAAGCCACGGCGATGTCGGCACGCACAACGGCGCAACAACACAACCCGCGGCAAACCAACGGTTTATTGAGTTTTAGTTAATACCAGCTTATTTATTTCCTTGTTTATTTCAGAATGCAAAGTTATACAAAAACCACGACACACACAATAACCCCGCACAAAAAATATCCTTCGTTTGTGGTCCTATCACTAAAAAGAGCGAGCCCCTGCGGTTTGGTGCGGGGCTCGCTCGGAGTATTGATAGTTGTTTCTATCGTGCGATTAGTCTACCTGGTAGTGAGAGTAGTCGGTCTTGCGCATGTCGCCGGTTGCAGCCAGAGCGCTGTGGAATGACAGTGCCAGGTTGGGGTTCATGAGCACGTGGCCGCCCTTAGAGAGCTTGAGGTACTCGCGCAGGAGGGGACGGTAAGTGGGATGAGCCACCTTCTCGATGATCTCGTGTGCGCACTGGATGGGATCCTTGCCGCGCAGGTCGGCTACGCCCTGGTCGGTAACGATGATGTCTACCGAGTGGAGGGTGTGGTCAACGTGGGTTACCATGGGTACCACGGTGCTGATGCAGTCGTCCTTCTTGATTGAGGGGCACAGGAAGATTGAGGTGTAGGCGTTGCGGGTGAAGTCACCTGAACCGCCGATACCGTTCATCAGGCGGGTACCGCTCACGTGTGAAGAGTTGATGTTACCGAAGATGTCGACCTCGATAGCGGTGTTCATTGACACAACGCCAAGGCGACGGATAATCTCGGGATGGTTGCTTATCTCGGCAGGACGCATGAGCACCTTGTCGTGCAGGTCCTTGATGTTGTCAAAGAAGTCCATCATGCAGTCGCGTGACAGGGTGAGCGAGCAGGTGCTCACAAACTGGCAACGGCCGCTCTTGAGCAGCTTGACGAAGGTATCCTGCATCACCTCGGTGTAAACCTGGAATGCGGGGATCTCGGTGCTTGCCTCGAGGCCTTCGAGCACTGCGTTAGCGATGTTACCCACACCACTCTGGATGGGGAGGAACTCCTTGGGCATACGACCAACCTTGATTTCGTTAGCGAGGAACGCACACACGTTCTCACCGATCTTGCGGGTGGTGTCGTCGAGGGGAGTGAAACCGCCAGGCATACCCAGGGGCATGCTGGTCTTAACTACAGCAACAACCTTCTTGGGGTCAACGTGTGCTGTGGGCTTACCGGCGCGGTCGCTGGGCTTGTAGATGGGGATCTCGCGGCGGCAGGGAGGATCCAGGGGCACGTAGATGTCGTGCAGGCCGTGGATTGACTCGGGAATCTGGTCGTTGATCTCAATGATGACCTTCTCGGCAAGCTGCAGCCATGTGGGGCTGTTGCCCACTGCTGTACCCAGCACGATCTCCCCGTCGTCGGTGATGCTCTGTGCCTCGATGATGGCAACGTCCATCTTGCCATACATGCCATAGCGCACTTCCTGGGCCATCTCGCTCAGGTGACGGTCGCTGTAGTGTACCTCACCGGCGTTGATGCGGTTGCGCACCTCGGCCAGTGACTGATAGGGAGCACGGAAGTTTAGAGCATGAGCGCGTGACAGTTCACCATCGGTGTAGTCGTTGGTAGATGCTCCACTGAACAAGTTGATTTTGAACTCGCGGCCAGCCTCGTGCTCAGCACGTGCGCGGGCAGCTACTGCTGCGGGAACAACCTTAGGGTTACCGGGGATAGTGAAGCCTGATACACCCACGTTGTCGCCATTCTTTACAAACTCGGCAGCCTCGGCAGCCGACATGATAGGATAAATCATTTGTAACGTTATATTTTTAGTTTCTTTGTTGTGTTGCGGATAATTAGCGATGCAAAATTACTCATTATCTCGCGCATAACAAAATGAAAAGGGATTATTTTTTACAAATTGCCTTGTACACCCCCGCTTTAGCCACCTGCCATCAACTGCCCCCCGCCCAGCCATCCACCTCCACTCCACCACTCATTCTCACACAAACTAGGGTGTCGCAAATTGGTGACTACTCTGCTATGGTATTCTCTCGCGCAGAACTCGCGGAATTATTTTCACGTTCCAGTGTCGTCCGTATGCTCGGACGAGCATGATTCCCAATGACAAACTATAGCGATCCACACGTTTCACAGCGTTTTTGAGCCGAAACGTGTGGTTAAGTGGTAAAAAAACAGGGTTAGCCACACGTTTCACAACCCGTGTCGACCCAGTGAGAAAAAAAGAATTTCCTGCATGGTGCCCGAGTGTATATGGTTGCATCACGCCTGCAACCACACATTTGGCACCTCACACCTTTCATAGGTCGCAAAAAAAATGTATCTTTGCACATTAGTTCAACCGATTATATTAAAACTCTAAGTAACCATATGCAAGTAAGAGCCAAGAAAGCGCTGGGTCAGCACTTCCTCATCGACCAGTCCATTGCACGGCGCATCGCCGACACTGTTGAAGCCTACAAAGGCCTGCCCATCATCGAGGTGGGGCCCGGCATGGGTGTGCTCACCCAGTACCTGCTCGAGGCCGGACACGATGTCACTGTCGTGGAGCTCGACGAGGAAAGCGTGGACTACCTCAAGGTCAACTTCCCCCAGCTTGAAGGGCGCATCATCTTTGACGACTTCCTGAAACTCGACCTGCGCACCATCGTGGGCGACCGCGAGTTTGTGGTCATAGGCAACTACCCTTACAACATCTCGTCACAAATCTTCTTCAAGGTGCTTGACTACAAGGACCAGGTGGTGTGCTGCAGCGGCATGCTGCAGCGCGAGGTGGCACAGCGCCTGGCGGCCGGCCCGGGCAGCAAGGTGTATGGCATCCTGAGCGTGCTGCTGCAGGCATGGTATGACGCCGAGTACCTGTTCACGGTCGACGAGAACGTGTTCAACCCGCCGCCCAAGGTGAAGAGCGGTGTCATCAGGTTCACCCGCAACCAGGTGCAGGACCTGGGCTGTGACACGAAGCTCATGCGCACGGTGGTGAAGAGCTCGTTTGGCCAGCGCCGCAAGCAGTTGCGCAACTCGGTCAAACCGCTCGTGCCCAAGGACAGCCCGGTGCTGCAGCACGAGATGATGGGGCTGCGGCCCGAGCAGCTCTCGGTGGAGCAGTTCATCGAGCTCACCAACATGATTGAAGAAGCACGCAAACAACAGTAAACCACTATCAGCAATGAAAGACTTCAACGAGGAATACATGAAGAGGCTCAACGAGCTGATTAAACGCGAGGACTCGGTGGGACTGCTCGAGGCCATCCAGGACCTGCACCCTGCCGACATCGCCGAGATTGTCAACGACCTGGACACCGACGAAGCGGTGTTCCTGATCCAGCACCTTGATGCCGAGACCGGTGCCGACGTGCTCGTGGAGATGGACAGCGACGAGCGCAAGGACCTGCTCGACCGGCTCTCTAACGAGGACATTGCCCGCCGTCTCGAGCAGATGGACGCCGATGATGCCGTGGACGTGATCCAGGAGATGGACAAGGAAGACCAGGAGGAGGTGATCCAGCACATCGACGACATGGACCAGGCCGGCGACATCGTGGACCTGATGCAGTATGACGAGGACACGGCCGGCGGCTACATGTCGACCGAGATGATCGTGGTCAACGAGAACCTGTCGATGCAAGACTGCATCGAGGCTATGCGCCAGCAGGCCGAGGACATGGACGAGATTTACAATATCTATGTCGTGGACGACGACCACCGCCTGCGAGGCATCTTCCCGCTCAAGACCACCATCACCTGCCCCCAGGCCTCGATGATCAAGCACGTCATGGAGCCCGACCCGCTGGCTGTGAAGACCGACACCCCCATCGAGGACGTGGCACGTGACTTTGAAAAATATGACCTCGTGTCGATGGCTGTGGTCGACTCGATAGGGCGCCTGGTTGGCGTGATCACCGTGGACGACGTCATCGACATGGTGCGCGAGCAGGGCGAGCGCGACTACCAGCTGGCATCGGGTATCTCGGGCGACGTGGAGACCGTCGACAGCGTGTGGACGCAGGTCAAGGCGCGCATCCCATGGCTGTTCATAGGCCTCGTGGGCGGCATCGCCAATGCGATGATTCTCGACGGCGGCGACTCGGCGTTGCTGCAGGTGTTGCCCGGCATGGCGCTGTTCATCCCCTTGATTGGCGGCACTGGCGGTAACGTGGGCACACAGTCGAGCGCAATCGTTGTCCAGGGCCTTGCCAACGGTAGCCTCACCCTTGCCCACGCCGGCAAGCACCTGTTGAAGGAGTTTGGCGTGGCAATGCTGAATGCCCTGATCATCAGTTCCCTGCTCTTTGCCTACGCCTGGCTATGCCCGCCCGACGACGACACCGTCAAGGCCCAGATAACATCGTGGGCAGTCACTATATCGCTGTTCTCGGTCATCATCTTTGCATCGCTCTTCGGGTCGCTCGTGCCCATCGTGCTCGAGAAGCTCAAGCTTGACCCGGCGGTGGCGACAGGCCCCTTCGTCACGGTGACCAACGACATCGTGGGCATGGCCATCTACATGACCGTGAGCACCTGGCTCATCCACACCTTCACCCAGCTGGTGATATGACACAAAACGTCCGATTTTGTTCAATAACGATGCTGTAGTGAATAAAAAAGTATGTTTTTTGTGCAATACAAGTGATTTATTGAATAAAATCACTAACTTTACATGACAAATCTAAGGAAATAAAAAAAACAACATATAAACTGACGAGATGAATAAAGTAATTATCATTGGTTGCGGTGGCGTGGGCACCGTGTGCGCTTACAAGTGCGCCCAAAACCCCGACGTGTTTAACGAGATCGTGATCGCATCGCGTACAAAGGCTAAGTGTGACGCTGTGGCTAAGGCCATAGGCGCCCCCAACATCACCACCGACCAGGTGGACGCCGACAGTGTGGAGCAGCTGGTGGCTCTCTTTGAGAAGCACAAGCCCAATCTCGTGATTAACCTCGCTTTGCCCTATCAGGACCTCACCATCATGGAGGCTTGCCTGCAGTGTGGCGTCAACTACCTCGACACAGCCAACTATGAGCCCCGCGACGAGGCTCACTTCGAGTACAGCTGGCAGTGGGCTTACCGCGAGCGCTTTGAGAAGGCCGGCCTGACAGCCATCCTGGGCTGCGGCTTTGACCCGGGCGTGAGCGGCGTGTACACCGCGCGTGCCGCTAAGCACCACTTCAAGGAGATCCACTACCTCGACATCGTGGACTGCAACGCCGGCAACCACGGCAAGGCGTTCGCCACCAACTTCACCCCCCAAATCAACATCCGCGAGATCACCCAGAAGGGCCGCTACTATCAGGACGGCGAGTGGGTACAGACCGGTGCGCTCGAGATCCACAAGGCTCTCACCTATCCCGAGATAGGTCCCCGCGACAGCTATCTGATGTATCACGAGGAGCTTGAGTCGCTCGTGCTCAACTATCCCACCATCAAGCGCGCCCGCTTCTGGATGACATTCGGCCAGGAATACCTCACCCACCTGCGCGTGATCCAGGACATAGGCATGGCCCGCATCGATCCCATCATGTACAACGGAGTGGAAATCGTGCCCCTGCAGTTCCTCAAGGCCGTGCTGCCTAATCCTCAGGACCTGGGAGCTAACTACACCGGCCAGACATCAATAGGCTGCCGCATCAGCGGTATAGGCAAGGACGGCCAGCCCCTCACTTATTACATCTACAACAACTGCGATCACCACAAGGCATATGAGGAGACCGGCATGCAGGCCGTTAGCTACACCACCGGTGTTCCCGCCATGACTGGCGCCATGATGTTCCTCAAGGGCCTCTGGGTGAAGCCCGGCGTGCACAACGTGGAGGAGTTTGATCCTGATCCCTTCCTGGAGCAGGTGGCCAAGTCAGGTCTGCCCTGGCACGAGCAGTTCAACATTGACCTCGAACTGTAATAACAGCACTATGAAATTAATCTTGAAATCTATAAGCATCCTGATGCTGGCGGCAGCTGCCATTGCCTGCACCGGCAATGGCGGCAACGATGCCGCGGCATCGGGCGCGACAAGCGGTGACACCACAGCCGCCGTCCAGCCCCGGCAGGCCGACACCTTGTCGTTTGCCGTGGTGGGCGACATCATGATGGGCAGCACCTATCCCGTGAAGAAATTTGCTGCCAACGACGGTGCCGACCTGTTCCGCGACTGCGACTCGTTGCTGCGCAGCGTGGACCTGGCATGCGGCAACCTCGAGGGCGTGCTTGCCGACAAAGGCACTGCGCGCAAGCCGCTGGGAGCGCCCGGCAGCTTCTCGTTCCTGATGCCCACGCGATATGTCAACCACCTGGTGAAGGCCGGCTTTGACTTCGTGGGCGTGGCCAACAACCATGCGTTTGACTTCTCCGAGCCCGGCGTGAAGTCCACGATGGCCGTGCTCGACAGCGCCGGCATCGCCTACGCCGGCAACCCCCATGCCCACGGCATGGTGAGGGAGGTGCGCGGCACCCGTGTGGGTTTCTGCGCCTTTGGCCACAGCCGCGGCACCCTGCTGCACACCGACGCCAAGCTCGTGCATAGCATCATCGACAGCCTCAAGCGCGAGGCCGACATCGTGGTAGTGTGCTTCCACGGCGGAGCCGAGGGCACCGACGCGCGCCACCTTCCCGACCAGACCGAGTATGCCTGGGGCGAGAACCGCGGCCACCTGCGCAAGTTTGCCCACGACTGCATCGACTGGGGCGCTGACCTGGTCTACGGCCACGGGCCTCACGTGCCGCGTGCCATGGAGGTGTACAAGGGACACTTCATCGCCTACAGCATGGGCAACTTTGCCACCACAGGAATGAGCACACGCGCACAGACGGGATATGCCCCGTTGGCAGTGCTGCGTCTGTCGTCGACAACCGGCGAACTCATCGACGGACAGCTCTACGGGTTCATCCAGCAGGGCACCAGCGGACCTCGCACCGACCACCGCGGCGTGGTCATCAACGACATACGCACGCTCACTGCCCAGGATTTCAAGAACAACGAACTTAATATTGACGAAAAAGGCCGACTAACCCGCAAATAAACCGGAAGAGACCTTATTATAAACGGAAAAAAGATGAAGAAACTTTTATTACTCGCTGCCATGGGCGGCGCACTGGCAGTGATGGGAACTGCCTGTGGAGGAAACTCTAATGGCTCAGGAAACGACAAGACCGACTCGGTACCCGAACCCATCACCATGCTCCCCGACACCGCGCTTGCCAGCGCCGAGGACGTGGACTACGAGATCGAGAAACTGGACAGCGTGACCGACGGCACCCTGGTGCTCGACGTGGAGAATGCCTATGACACCGTGCACGGCAACCTGGGGTTCCGTGGCGGCGCACGCCGTGACATGCCCATGGCGGGCAAGATCAAGGGCGTGCCCACGCGCATCGAACAGGACTGGGTGTTCCAGACCTATGTTGACAACCGCAAGACTCCCCTGGGAGTGTGGGGCGGCGGCACCGGATGGACGGCACAGCCGCTGCTCGTGGAGTGGACACCGGCACAGGTAGCCGAGATCAAGAGCAAAGCCAAGGGACTCACCCCCAACTTCAAGTCTAATGAAATCATGGTGGGCTCGCTGTGCAGCAAGATCTACTTCCTCGATTTCGAGACCGGACAACCCACCCGCGAGCCCATCGACGTGCACAACCCCGTCAAGGGAACCATCATGCTCGACCCCGCCTACAACAACTCCCTCTACGTGGGACAGGCGGTGCCCGCCGAGCGTCCCTTCGGCCACCTGGCCATCGACCTGAACTCACAGGAGATCAAGTACATGTGGGGCGAGGACCACAAGGCTAAGCGCAACTGGGGAGGATATGACTCATCGCCCATCGTTGCCGGACAGTTCCTCTTCTGGCCCGCCGAGAACGGCACCATCTACAAGTATAGCCGCAAGGGCAACGGCGAGCTCGTGATGCACAGCGCACTGCGCTACACCATCAAGGGCGACGGACGCGGTGCCGGCGTGGAGTCGAGCATGAGCGTTTACCGCAACTATGGCTTCATCGGCGACAACCACGGCGACGTGCTGTGTATCAACCTCAACACGATGAAACCCGTGTGGCACTATGACAACGTGGACGACATCGACGCTTCTCCCGTGATCGAGGTTGTCAACGGAGTGCCCTACATCTACTTTGGCTGCGAGGTCGACCTCCAGGGCGTGCATGGCATTTGCAGCCTCGTGAAGCTTAACGGCCTCACCGGACAGCCCGTGTGGAAACGCGACATCGAGTGCAAGCGCCTCGACACCGGCGGCAAGCACTTTGACGGCGGCCTCTACTCTACACCGCTCCTGGGCCACGGCAACTGCGAGGGCATGATGTTCCTCAACATGTGCCAGACCGGCAACAGCAGCAGTGCCGAGTTCCTCGCCATCGACCGCAAGGACGGACACACCATCTACAGCATACCCCTCAAGACATGGGCATGGAGCTCGCCCGTTCCCTTCTACAACGAGAAGAACGAGCTGTTCATCATGGCCGGTGACACCGCCGGATATGCCTACCTGATCAACGGCAAGACCGGTAACGTGATCTTCACCGACCGCCTCGTGGCCAACTTCGAGTCTTCGCCCGTAGTGAAGGACAACTATGCTGTTGTGGGCTCTCGCGGTGACAAGATCTACCGCTTCGCCATCAAGTAACACCTTTTTTATATATTAATGAGAAAAGTGCAACTGATCATAGCGCTGCTGCTCCTTGCAGTCGGAGCCGTCACCGCAAGGGCGGCCAACGGCAAGGTTGCAGCCGTGCGCGACGTCGAGGGGGCATACAACTTCTGGCTCTATGCGCCCGAGGAGTACAGCCAGCAACCCGACGACAACTTCCCGGTCATCATCTTCCTGCACGGACAGAGCCTCTGTGGCAACGACATGATGCGCTCTAGGCGCTACGGCGTGCTCGACGCCGTGGAAAAAGGGCGCAAGGTACCCGCGCTGGTCATCTGCCCGCAGAATCCCGGCGGCCCGTGGAGCCCTGCCAAGATCAACACCATCCTCGAGTGGGTGATCGACTGCACCCGTGCCGACGCCAACAGGGTGTACGTCGTGGGCATGAGCCTGGGCGGATACGGCACCATGGACTTCGTGGGAACCTACCCCGAGAAAGTGGCGGCATCGATGGCACTGTGTGGAGGCACCACGCTCAAGGACTTCAGCGGGCTGGCCAAGGCACCCATTTGGATTATTCACGGCACCGCCGACAATGCGGTCAACATCAGCCAGTCCAAACGGGTGGTCGAGGGACTGCAGGCGGCCGGAGCGACCCCGCTGCTGCGCTACGAGTGGATCCCCGGAGCCAGCCACGGCGACCTGGCACGCTACTTCTACACCGAGAAAACCTATGAGTGGCTGTTCCTGCACTCGCTCAACGACGACCCCAGGCAAGTGAACCGCACCATCGACATCACCGCCGCCGACCGCGCCGGTGCCTACGGCGGCATGAACTGGCGCAACGCCATCGGCATCGAGACCGTCCCCTCAATAGGCTTCGACTAAACCCCACACACAATAGAGCCCCTCACACACACCGCCCACGAGTCCCCCCGCGAGTCTCGTGGGCGGCTTGCTAGGCTCTCTAGGCTTTCTAGGTTCTCTAGGGTTTCTAGGTTCTCTAGGGTTTATAGGTTCTCTAGGCGCGAGTCCTGTGGGCGGCCACGTTGAGGCCGCCGCTACCGCCACGCCGCCACTTGGCGCGCCTTCCCCAAACAGGGCAAGCGTCTACTCCCCCGAGGAGGGCAGTGACATGCTGCAAAAAGCTGAAAACTAAGCAAGAAATGAAAAAAGAAATAAAAAACATGACAAAATGTCGGTATTTCTCATTTTTTCTTTGTAACTTTGCATCTTGAAGAGGAAGCGCCACGCCGCAAAAGATGCGTGCAGCACGCTACACCTCGGTTGTATAACCACCCACTGAAACTTAAACGATGGACCAAGAGAATAGCAACAACACTATAAAACGTACAGTACTTGACTATGACGACCTGCGCAAGATGGTGCCGTTCTTTGACGGCAAGCCCAAGCTGGTTAACACCCTGATGCGCTGGCTCGACGTGGACAAGGTGAACTGGATTCACGACCACAACTGCGACACGCCGGGCGTGCCCTTCACCACCGGACTGCTCAACGACCTGGGCGCCAAGATCGACATCAAGGGCAAGGAAATACTCGACAACATGCCCGAGGGCGGTTTCATCACCGTGTCAAACCACCCCTTCGGTGCGCTCGACGGCATCATGCTCATCAACATCCTGGGGCAGCGCCGTCCCGACGTGAAGGTGATGGTCAACATGGTGCTCAACTACATCAGCGCCATGCGCCCCAACTTCATCGCGGTGGACGCCCTGCAGAGCGACGACCCTGCCAAGCGCGCGGTGTCGATGCGCGGCGTGGCAACGGCCATCAAGCACGTGCGCGACGGCCATCCCCTGGGCTTCTTCCCCGCCGGAGCGGTGTCTAAGATCAACAACCGCTTCCACCTCGAGGACCGCGACTGGCAGCCCACGGTGATGCGCATTATCCAGAAGTGCAAAGTGCCCGTGGTGCCCATCTTTTTCCACGGCAGCAACAGCACGTGGTTCAACATCCTGGGCAGGATAGACTGGCGCCTGCGCACGCTGCGCCTCCCCGCCGAGGTGTTCCGCCGCAAGAACTACGACTTCACGGTAAGCGTGGGCGAGCCCATAATGCCCGACGTGCAGGCCCAGTACAGCACCCCCGAGGAACTAGGACAATTCCTGAAACAACAAACATATAAATTAGAGACATGCCAGAAATAACACAAAGACAAATCAACGAGGCCAAGAGCAAGAACAACGTCGTGGGCATTTCACGCGTGCTCGACATGGCCATCGAGAGAGCCCTGCGAGTGGCTCCCTTCAACCTGTCGGTGCTCGTTACCGGCGAGAGCGGATCGGGTAAAAACGTGATCCCCTACATCATCCACAGCAACAGCAGCCGTCGCCATGGCGCCTACTTTGCCGTGAACTGCGGTGCGTTCCCCAACGACACCATCGACAGCAACCTCTTTGGCCACGTCAAGGGCGCCTTCACCGACGCCGTGAGCGACCACAAGGGTTACTTCGAGACAGCTAACGGAGGCACCATCTTCCTCGACGAAGTTGCCGAGATGCCACTGGGCACCCAGGCACGCCTGCTGCGCGTGCTCGAGAACGGCGAGTTCATCAAGGTGGGCTCGTCAACGGTGCAGAAGACCGACGTGCGCGTGGTTGCCGCCACCAACAAGGACCTGCTCCAGGCCGTGAAAGAAGGGAAGTTCCGCATGGACCTGTACTACCGCCTGTCGACGGTGCAGATCAACATGCCCACGCTCAAGGAACGCGGAGGCGAGGACATCAACATCCTGGCCAGGTTCTTTGCACGCAAATTTGCCGAGGCCAACCGCGTCAGCGTCAAGGAATTCGGCACCGATGCACTGCGCTTGCTGGCGGCCTATGACTGGCCCGGAAACGTGCGCCAGCTCAAAAACGTCATCGAGCAGACCGCCGTGTTTGCCAACGGCAACACCGTGAGCGCCGAGATGCTCAAGCCCTTCATGCCCCACACCGGCGGCTCCCTGCCCATGGTGCCAGGCGGTACCGGCAGCGAGTTTGACTACACCCACGACCGCCAGATGATCTTCAACCTGCTCATGCAGCTGGGCAGCGACGTGTCCCAGCTCAAGCAATACATCAACGAGCACGAGAACGCGCCCGTCACCACTGCCCCCGCACAGTTCACCAGCAGCTTCATCGAGATCAAGCGCGAGGCACGCCACATGCAGCACAACGTGGACCCCTACGAGGAACAAGGATACGAGGAAGTGGCAACACAGCCACACGGCGGACAACGCAGGCACTCCTATGACGAGGTGGTGACCGAGGATGCCGCCACGGTGAAAACACTCGACGAGACCGAGCGCGACACCATTGCCGAGGCACTGAAACGCAACCGCGGCAAGCGCAAGCGCACCGCCGAGGAACTCAACATCTCGGAGCGAACGCTCTACCGCAAGATCAAACAATATAATCTCGAAAAACAAGGCACTTGACACAGGATATGGACAACACTGCTGAAGGCATCAAACTCATGGCACGCAACGGCGGTGCCACGCGCGAGTGGCTCGACAACATGCTGGCCGAGCACCCCTACTTCACCACGCCGCTGCTCCTGTACCTCAAGGAGCACGGGCTCGACCACAACCAGGACCTGCTGGCACGGCTCGCCATCGCCAGCCCCGACCGCAAGTCGCTGGCGCTGCAGCTGGGCGAGGACGTGGAGCGATTTGCCCACTTCTACCCGGCCGAGCCGCAACCCGTCACTCCGGCCACCGACGATGCCATAGACCGCTTCCTCTCTACCTACGGCGCAGCAAGCCCCAAGGAAGTGGAAGCCATCAACAACGCCATCTTTAACCCCACGCCCGACTATGCCGACATACTGGCTGCCGAGCTCGAGGGTGAGGTTCCCGCCGCACCCAAGAGCGAACAGGACAGGCTCATCGACAACTTCATCGCCGACAGCCGAGAGCGCGAGAAACAAGCCGCACAGGCACCCGCACAGCAGCACGTCGAGGAGCAGGAGAAGGCCGAGATTGCCCACGACAGCATCGACAACCCCGAGCGTGCCGACGACTCGATGCTGCAGGAATCGCTTGCCAAAACCTATATTAAAAAGCGCAAATATAGCCAAGCACTCGAAATCATAGAGGATTTAAATTTGCGTTTTCCAGAAAAAAGTATTTACTTTGCAGACCAAATTCGCTTTTTGCGCAAATTGGTTTTGAACGAAACAATAACAAATAACAAATAAAAAACAGAAATGTACACTATTTTTGCAATCCTTATTACTATCGCATCTGTCCTCCTGATAGGTGTAGTACTCATCCAGAAGTCTAAAGGCGGTGGCCTGGCTGCCAACGTGAACAACTACAACCAGTTCATGGGCGTGCGCAAGACTACCGACTTCATCGAGAAACTCACTTGGGGTCTCGCTATTTTCATCTGCGCTCTCTCAATCGCATCAGCTTTTGTATCAGCACCTACCATGGTCCAGGGCGCTCCTCAGATCAAGAAGCTCCCCACCACTGAGAGCCAGGCTCCCGAGTTCCCCACCGGTGGTCAAGAGCAGGCTGCTCCCGCTGCCGATGCTAAGGCAACCACACCCGCTGCCGACGCTAAGGAAGCTCCCGCTGCTACCGACGCTAAGGCTACCGAGGCTGCTCCCGCACCCGCTGCCGAGGCTCCCGCAGCTACCGAGGCTCCTGCCGAGAAGAAGTAATAATCTGACACGATTTTTTACAATAACCACATAGCACGCACACTACTGCCCTGACGCAAGAAGACGGGCACAAGTGGGCGTGCATTTTGGGTTTTTACCCACGGAAAGTAATTTTTAATATTTTTTAACACTGCACCGTATCCGGTGCTTTCCAAGCAATGAAACTGATGATATCGATCACACTGGCAGCCCTGCTGATGGCAGCCACAGCCTGCGGCGGCACGTCGGCAGGCCAAGGCGAGACAGCAGGCTCCGACAGCAGTCAGTCAAGCGAACAAGCCGCAGCCAGCATCCCGCAGTTTGATGCCGACTCGGCATATGAATTCACTGCGGCACAGTGTGCCATGGGGCCACGAGTCCCCGGAACCCCTGCCCACAAGCAGTGTGCCGAAATGCTCACCGACAAGCTGCGCTCCTGGGCCGACAGTGTCATCATCCAGGACGCACCGGTCGTTACCTTTGACGGCAAACACCTCACTGCACGCAACATCATCGCGCAGTTCAACCCCGAGGCCGAGGGACGCATCCTGCTGCTCGCCCACTGGGACTGCCGCCCCTGGGCCGACCAGGACCCTGACCCCGCCAAGCGCAACCAGCCGGTCATGGGAGCCAACGACGCCGCCAGCGGCACCGCCGTGCTCCTGGAGATAGCGCGCCAGCTCAAGGCACAGCCATCGTCACTGGGCATTGACATCTTGCTCACCGACGTTGAGGACTGGGGAGCCGAGGACGACGAGGACAGCTGGGCGCTGGGCACGCAGTACTGGGCACACAACCCTCACGTGGCCGGATACAAGCCCCTCTACGGCATCCTGCTCGACATGGTGGGGGCACAGGGAGCGACCTTTGCACCCGAGTACTACTCGGCCAACTACGCCCCGTCGGCAATCAAGACCGTGTGGAGCGCAGCAGCTAGCGCCGGCTACGGCTCGTTCTTCCGCACCGAGGGCGGTGGCGGCGTTACCGATGACCACGTGCCCGTCAACAAGGCAGGCATTCCGTGCATCGACATCATCGACCTCAGGCCCGACAGCGAGCATGGATTCTTCTCCGGCTGGCACACCACCCACGACACCATGGACTGTATTGACCGCGCGACACTCAAGGCCGTGGGCCAGACACTACTAAACGTCATCTATCAGTAACCCCTCTAATCTCTAATCTCTAATCTTTAATCTCTTCATGATCACCCGCGACAACTTTGAACCGGCACGCCTTGCCAACTACATGGAATACGTTCCCTACATCACCACCATGGACGGAGTATACACCTCACAGCTGCTCTACCGCGGCTATGACTACCACCGTCCAGAGACTTGGGAAGGATGCTACGACCAGCAGGCGTACCGTTTCTTCATTGAACGCGGCAAGATCACCAGCGACCCGCTGGAATCCATCACACGCTCGCTGCACGACCACTTCGTGATCCAGGGCATATACCGCCTGCTCGAGTGCTACCCCAAGCGCAACGTGGTGGGCGTGATGGGCGGCAGTGCCATGAAACGCACCGACGACGCCTACCGCCAGATCGTGTACATCGCCAAGCACCTCACCGAGCAAGGAACGCTCATGGTGTCGGGCGGCGGCTCCGGAGCGATGGAGGCCACCTCCCTGGGCGCCTTTCTCGCCGGACGTGACGACGACGTCATCGACGAGGTGCTGGCCGTCATGGCACAGGCACCCAGCTACTGCAGCGACAGGTACATGGAAGTGGCCTTTGAGGTTGCCGACCGTTGGCCGGCAAGCGGCAAATATGAATGCCTGAGCATCCCCACGTGGCTCTACGGTCACGAGCCCACGGCACCCTTCGCCAGCCACATTGGCAAACTGTTCAACAACAGCGTGCGCGAGGACCTGTTGCTCACCGTGGCCTACGGTGGCATCATCTACACCCCCGGCAGCGCAGGCACCATGCAGGAAATCTTCCAGGACGCCGTGCAGAACCATTACCTCACCCTGGGCATGTCGAGCCCCATGGTATTCCTGGGCGAGAAGTTCTGGACCGAGACCATGCCCGCCTACTCGATGCTCAAGCAGCTGTGCAGCACCGGCCGCTACTGCAACCTGCAGCTCAAGGTCACCGACAACCCCGACACCATCATCAACACCATCACCACCTTCCAGCACCAGCAAGACTAACCACCCCGCGAGACCCATCCCCCTAGCAAGAGAGAACATCGCCCTCAGCGAGACCCCAGGCAAGCAAGTCCCGTGGGCGGCCTCAGTGTGGCCGCCGCTACCATCGTCGCTATCCCCGCCGCTACCATCGCCGCGTCCTTTTCCCGGCTTTTCATCACCCCCGGCCACCTTTAGCGCCAAAACCCTTTCGTCTTTCACAAAAAAAGCGTAACTTTGCACCCTATACATCAATTACACGTCCCGCTATGAAAAAAGTATTGTCAGCGATATTGAAATATGTGCTTCCCGTCATCATCGGCGTGGGGCTCATCTATATTCTATACAACGGCGTTGACCTCGAGGCAGCCAAGAGCACCCTTGCCAACGACGTCAACTACTGGTGGTTCGTGCCAGTGATATGCGTGAGCACCATGAGCCACGTCTTCAGGGCACTGCGCTGGCGACTGCAGCTGCGCGCCATCGGCATCAACACGCCGCTGCACCCCATCGTCAACAGCATCTTCGGCACCTATGCCGTCAACCTGGTGTTCCCCAGGCTGGGCGAGGTGTGGCGCTGCGGTTACATCGCCCAGCGTGAGAAAGCCCCCTTCACCCAGGTCGTCGGCTCGATGGTTGCCGACCGCCTGAGCGACACCGTCACCGTGCTCGTGCTTACCCTGGGCACCTTCTTCCTGGCCCAGGACGCTTTCTACAGCTTCCTCGACACCTATCCCCAGGTCAAGGACGGCCTGGTAGGCATGGTTACCTCGTGGAAGACATGGGCGGCAGCCGTGGTGGGCATGGCGGCACTCGTGTGGCTCTTCACCAGCAAGACCCAGAACAAACTGGTGCTCAAGGTCAAGGACATGGTAAAGGGGCTATGGGACGGCTTCGCCGCCATCCTTCACATGGAGGGCAAGTGGTGGTTCCTGTTATACACCGTGTGCATCTGGGGTTGCTACTTCATGCAGCTCTACATCGCCGCACAGGCATTCACCTTCACCAGCTCGCTGAGCATGCTCGCCGTGCTCGTGCTCTTCGTGCTTTCAAGCATCGGCATGGGCGTCCCCACTAACGGCGGACTGGGCGCATGGCACATGGCCATCATCTTCGGCCTGTCGCTCTACGGCGTGGGTACCTTCTCGGCAACACGCCCCGACACACAGGCATCGGCATTTGCCATGCTCGTGTGGGGCATACAGACCCTGCTGCTCATCGTGCTCGGCATCTATGCCTATGCGTGCATCACCTTCGAGAAAAAGAAACCCTTAAAGTAATGAAACGACTAGCCATCATATTGACAATAGCATTGCTGGCGTGCATGCAGCAGGCCTGCATCCCCAAGTACACCTTCAACGGAGCGTCGATCGACTACACCAAGTACAAGACCATCTCCTTCGGCGAGTTCCCCATCCGCGCCGCGCTCGTGTACCCGCCGCTGCAGCAGCTCTTCGAGAACAAGATGCTCGACATGATACAGCAGCAAACCCGCCTGCGCGTCATCGACAACGTCGCCAGCGACCTGCGCATGGAAGGCGAGATCACCGGCTACAACCTCTCCCCCCAGGCCGTGGGCGAGGACGCCTATGCCAGCCAGACACGACTCACGGTCACCGTGCGCGTCAAGTACACCGACAACCGCAACCCCAATCTGTCCAAGGACCAGAGCTTCTCGGTCTACCGCGACTTCTCGGCCAGCGAGATGCTCACCGACGTGCAGGACGAGCTGTGCAACCAGATATGCAAAGATCTGACCGACCTCATCTTCAACGCAACCCTGGGCGACTGGTAACCACCTCCCCGATGGCAAACCAAACAACATAGAACACAAAAAAAGGACTGAGCAATACATGAACGTTTTTAACGATAAATTCAACGACCACTTCCTCGACAAGGAAGAAGAACCCAAGCCACAACCCGTGCACGAGGAAACTCCTCAGGAACGCGAAGAACGCGAGATCGAGGAGTCTATCATCGAGCGGCGGCACGACACCGCCAAGTGGGCGATCCTGGGCACTATCGCCGTGCTTGCAATCCTGCTGGTCACCTTCACCTGGCGGCACTTCTACAGCCCCTATGCCCACGGCGTGGCTAAGGGATGGATCATTGACGTCAAGAACGAGGGACGCCTGTTCAAGACCCTCGAGTGCAAGATGCTCACCCAGGACTACGTCCTCGACACCGTCAAGGTGAAGTGGACACGCGACACCGTCCTCGTTGACGGCTGCAACTTCGAGGCAACCTTTGTCAGCGACAGCCTCGCCACGCTGGCCGTGCAGTGGCAGAGCACCGGACGCCGCGTGCAGGTAAGCTATGACGAGTACAGCGGCACGCTACCCTGGCGCGGAGCCTCATCGTTCATCATCACCGCCATAGACCCCGACACTCTATCACCCCAGGCACTCTCACCGGTGACCACTCCAGTGAAGTAAACACATAGCAACCCACAACCCAACACATAAACGATATCACCCCATGCCGGCAACCTCAACGAGGCGCACAGCACGGGGTGATAGTTTTGGGTGGGTTCTATTAATTATGTCGAGACGATTTTGAGAAATGTTTTGAGTAGGTTTTTGGCATGAATAGGGAGCGAAGCATACTTCGTGACCGACTGAATGTCAAAAAGATGCCAAAACAGGCTCAAAAGCGACCGAAATAAATAATTGACTTTTTCCAGAATTAATAGAACCCACCTTTATATTTTCACAGCTGAGGACGGGGATTATAATCACCTCCATCCACAGGTTCCGTCTCAGATGTCAAACGGATCGGGGTCGGGGTGCTTGATATCGCTGTAGGGGTCCTTGTAATAGGTCTGGCGGAACTGGGTCGCCACGGGCTTGCCCGATGCCGGGCGGCAGGTGATGAGATGGGGCTTGCCTGTGGAGTCGATGCTCGCCTCGATTGTGGCTTTGCAGGTCTCGCCCGAGCCCAGGAGCATGAACTCACCGTTGCACGTGATGCTGGTGCTGTCGGCACTGTACTTCACGTCGTCCGAGTAATACTTGGCATACCGGTCCATCTCCACCACGAGGGCATAACCCAGCGTCATCTCGTGCTCCACGCCGTCCTGCGTGCGGTAGTGGGCGGTGCGTCTCACATACTTGGCATAGCCGGTGACCACACTGTCATTGTCAAAGGCTCCCTTCACCATCGACTCTCCGTTCATGAAGAATCCTTTCTCGGAGTAGTCATAGTAGTTCACCTCTTCGCTTGTGTTGTGCTCGTTGTTCTCGAGTTCTTCCATGTCATCTTTGTTGCACGATGTAAATCCTCCTATAATAACTGATGCCATCAATGCATAAAATGTTCTTCTTGCTTTCATAGTCTTTCCCTTTTAAAATGTTAAACTTAGTGTGACATTGCCTTCAGGGCAGTAGGGGGCACGTGTCACCGCGCGGGGCTGCAGGTGGTCGTCGAGCCACGACTTGCACTGGCCTGTTTGTCTCTTTCACGCTGCAAAATTACAGGTAATGCCATGTATGGGTTTGTAAAAAAGGGACATTGAGAAAAATAATGGCACAATTGTTGCAATTCCATGGAAAAAATGATAATTTTGTAGTTTAAAACCAATTCCGGGCGTGGGCCAGCTGCCGTGACCCCCCACTTTGCTCCCGCAGGCTTTGCCGCCACGCCCCAGGAGAAAAATTGTAAAACGCGCCGCCAGGAGCAGCGGCATCACAAAAAACGAACAGCAATGAAGAAACTGATGCTCTCTCTCGCCGTGGCTCTCATGGCAACCATCGCCGGCAACGCCGCCGGAAAAACAGTTGAACTCGACCTCAGCTCGGTATCGATAATCGACTACGAGTGCGGCTTCTCGCCCACATTCAGCGGTGCCACCACCCTGACTGTCATCAAGGAAGCTGGCGACGAGATGGAAGTGGAGCTGGCAGTGCCCATGCAGCAGGACGATGTTGTCAACGTCAAGAATGTCAACTACCTGGAGGCTTCGCTCTCGTTCTGGGACAAGGATGAGAACAGCGTGAAACTCGACCCGCTGCCCTTCGATATGTCTCAGGTTCCCGAACTCGTCAAGTTCCTCGGCACCAAGGCCGACGAGAACAGCAATGTCAAGGTGTTTAAGTTCAAAGGCACCATCTCTAAGGCTGACTGGAAGGCTTACAACGAGGCCGAGAGCCACTTCCTCAACGTGATTAACGTGTCTATCACTAAGCGCAAATAATTCAGGCCGCATTGGACTGGAAAAAAGAAACTGAACAGAGGGTGGCCCGCGGGGTTGCCCTCTTCAAGGAAGGATATAACTGCTCGCAGAGCGTGGCCATCGCCATGGCCGACTGGTATGGCGTGGACAAGGACCTCATGGCGCGCATGTCGGCGTCCTACGGCGGAGGCATAGGGCGCATGCGCGAGACGTGCGGCTCGGCACTGGGCATGTTCATGCTCGCCGGGCTCGAGACCGCCACGCCCGAGGCCAACCAGCAGAGCAAGGCGCGCAACTATGCCGCCGTGCAGGAGCTGGCGGCAAGGTTCAGGAGCGTCACCGGCAGCATCGTGTGCAAGGAACTGCTGGGACTCAACAAGCAGCGCGCCGACGGCACCATCCCCGAGATTGTCATCACGTCGACACCTTCCGAGCGCACCGATGAATACTACCGCAAGCGCCCATGCGTGCGCATGGTGGAGACCGCCCTGCGCATCTACATGCAGTGGCTCGAGGAGCGGGCGCAGTAACCCCCCGGCCACGCCCCCCTGAGCCGCCTTTTTTAAAAAAAATTTTGCTCCCATGTAACTTTTGAGACTTGGGGCCGTCTAAACAAACAACCTTGTGTACCTTTTCATGCTAGATGGAGGAAAACTTTGACATACGCAACGAGCGCTCGCGCAACGATCAGGATTTCGAGAAAGCCCTGCGACCCGAGCGATTGACCGACTTTGCCGGACAAGACAAAATCATTGAGAACCTCAGCGTCTTTGTCGCTGCTGCGCGTCAGCGAGGCGAGGCACTCGACCACGTGCTCTTCCACGGACCTCCGGGTCTGGGAAAAACCACGTTGAGCAACATCATTGCCAACGAGCTGGGCGTGGGGTTCAAGGTGACGTCGGGCCCCGTGCTCGACAAGCCCGGCGACCTGGCAGGCCTGCTCACGTCGCTCGAGGAGAACGACGTGCTGTTCATCGACGAGATACACCGCCTGAGCCCCATCGTGGAGGAATACCTCTACTCGGCAATGGAGGACTACCGCATCGACATCATGATCGACAAGGGCCCCGGAGCACGCACCGTGCAGCTCACGCTGGCACCGTTCACGCTCATCGGAGCCACCACCCGCAGCGGTCTGCTCACCGCCCCGCTGCGAGCCAGGTTCGGCATCAACTGCCACCTGGAGTACTACGACCACGAAGTGCTCGAGGGAATCATCAAGCGCTCGGCACGACTGCTTAATGTGCCCATCAACGACGATGCGGCTCTGGAGATTGCCCTGCGCAGCCGCGGCACCCCGCGCATCGCCAACTCGCTGCTGCGACGCGTGCGCGACTTTGCCCAGGTCAAGGGCAACGGACGCATCGACACCAGCATAGCGCGCTATGCGCTGGAGGCCCTCAATATCGACAAGTATGGCCTCGACGAGATTGACAACAAACTGTTGCTCACCATCATCGACAAGTTCAAGGGCGGTCCCGTGGGCCTGGGCACTATAGCCACGGCACTGAGCGAGGATCCCGGAACCATCGAGGAGGTGTATGAGCCTTACCTCATCAAGGAAGGTTTCCTGATGCGCACCCCGCGCGGACGCATCGTCACGCAGAAGGCCTACGTGCACCTGCGCCGCGACATCCCCGGCCGCGAAGGCACCCTGTTTGACTAACCTAATTTATATATCCATATTAAAAACATGGCAACATCAGCTAAGAGACTTCTCACCGACACTGCAATCTACGGAATGAGCAGTATCGTGGGACGATTCCTCAACTACCTACTCGTGCCCCTGTACACCGCCAAGATTTCGGCGGCATCGGGAGGATATGGTGTGATCACCAATATCTACGGTTACACAGCCCTGCTGCTGGTGATCCTCACCTACGGCATGGAGACCACCATGTTCCGCTTCCTCAACAAGGAAGGCGAGGACACTAACAAGGTGTACACCACCATCCTTACCTCAATTACCGCTACTGCAGTACTCTTTGTGGCACTGGTGGTGGGCGGTCTGGGGTGGATTGCCCCGGCAATGGGATATGCCGACCATCCCGAGTACATCGGAGTGATGGCTTTTGTGGTTGCCCTGGACGCTTTCCAGGCAATCCCGTTTGCATATCTCAGGGCAACAAATCGCCCCATCAAGTTCGCCGCGCTCAAGCTGGCGTTCATCGGCCTCAACATCGGCCTCAACCTCCTGTACTTCGTGTACCTTCCCCAGTGGTATCCCGGCCACAAGGACCTGCTGGGTCTCGTGTACGACCCCTCGGTGGGAGTGGGCTATGCCTTCATCCTTAACCTGGTGTGCACCGGCCTGGTCACCT
The DNA here is from genome assembly GCA_045628365.1 of Sodaliphilus sp. Taxonomy (GTDB): domain Bacteria; phylum Bacteroidota; class Bacteroidia; order Bacteroidales; family Muribaculaceae; genus Sodaliphilus. The sequence continues at coordinate 22,223 of JAZQPG010000139.1, forward strand.
TCGGGTTCTGGAAAGAAATCTTCGGGGTGAAGTGGCAGTTTGACTGGTCGCTGCTCAAGCGCATGCTCCGCTACACCTGGCCCTTGCTCGTGCTGGGCATCGCCGGCATCCTTAACCAGACTGCCGACAAGATCCTGTTCCCCTACATCTACACCGCAGCCGACTGCAAGGCCCAGCTGGGCATCTACGGCGCAGCAGTGAAGATCGCGATGATCATGGCGCTCATCACCCAGGCATTCCGTTACGCCTACGAGCCCCTGGTCTTTGACAAGAGCACACGCGAGGACAACGACAAGATGCAGGCAATGGGCATGAAATACTTTGTGATCTTCACCCTTGCTGCGTTCCTCGCGGTGATGGCAGGCATCGATGTGCTCAAGCACATCATCGGCCGCGACTACTGGGACGGTCTGGTGGTAGTCCCCATCGTCATGGTTGCCGAGATGCTCATGGGCGTGTACTTCAACCTGTCGTTCTGGTACAAGCTCACCGACCGCACCATCTGGGGCGCGGTGATATCGGGCATCGGCTGCCTGGCGTTGATTCTTGTCAACGTGATATTTGTCCCCACCCACGGCTACATGGCATGTGCATGGGGCGGCGTTGCCGGCTACGGCACAGCGACCGTGGTGAGCTACCTGCTGGGCCAGCACTACATGCCCATCAAGTACCCTGTCAAGGAACTGGCGGGATACACCCTGCTCGCCGCTGCACTCTATGCAGTCGGCGCCATGCTCCCCATCGAGAGCGAAGTGTGGGGCACCGTGGTGCGCTCACTGCTGTGCTGCGCATTCCTGGGCGTAGTCCTCGTGTACGAAGGCCTCTACGCCAAGATTTCAAAACGTATAAAGCATTAACCAACTCAAACCAAAAAACATGGGATTCATCAAGAAATTTGCATCTGATGGCGTGATCTATGGCGCCACCAGCATTATCAGGCGACTACTCAACTACCTGCTCACCCCCTTCCAAACGAAGGCAATGGGCACACTGGGGTATGGCGTCTTCACCAACCTTTACGCATACAACACAGTACTCCTCACCATACTCACCTACGGCATGGAGACCACCCTGTCACGCTTTACCGGCAGCATGGTTGATGATTCAGAGAGGGATAAGGCCTATACCACCATCCTCACATCCATCTTCAGCACCACGCTGCTGTTTGTGATCCTGGTGCTGACCAACCTGTGGTGGATACCCGAGGCACTGGGCTACGGCGACCACCCGGAGTATGTGGCAGTGATGACGGGCATCGTTGCCATCGAGGTGGTCATCGCCATCCTCAACGTGAGACTGCGCATGACCAACCAAAGCAAGAAGTTCCTCGCGCTCAACATGTTGTTCATTATACCCACCGTGTTGCTCAACATGCTCTACTACGGCGTGTTTGCCCACTACTACGAGAGCTACCCCGATGTCGTGGGTATCTTCTACAACCCCAGCAACGTGACAGCCTATGCCCTGTATATCAACCTGGCTTGCAGCGCCATCACCCTGCTGGGATACTACAAGGAAGTGATAGGCGTAAAATGGCAGTTTGACTGGGGGATGCTCAGGCGCGTCCTCTCCTACTCCTGGCCTCTGCTGGTGCTTTACCTGGCCGGCTCGTTCTGCCAGAACGGTGACCGCATCCTGCTCAAGTACCTCAGTCCGGCCGACAAGGCCGACTACATGATGGGCGTCTACGGCGGTTGTATCAAGGTGGCTGTCGTCATCACCATGCTCACCCAGGCTTTCCGATATGCACTTGAGCCCATCATCTTCTCGAGCAAGAACCCCGAGGAGAACACCAAGGAACGCGCCCGCGGTATGTTCCTCTACGTCCTGAGGAGCTGCTCGGCCTATCTGATTGTGATTGCCGGCATGGACGTGTTCAAGCACTTCATCAATTCCAAGATGTGGGAAGGTCTGTTCATCGTCCCCATGGTAATGATCACAAACATCATCGTGGGTATCAACAACAACCTGTCGTTCTGGTACAAACTCGAGGAGAACCGCACCCTGCTGGGAGCCCTCGTGTCTATCATAGGCCTCGCAGTGATGATAACAGTCAACTTCGTCTTTGTGCCCACCCACGGCTATGTGGCATGCGTGTGGGGCGGACTGGCTGGCAGCGGTGCCATCATGGTGATGAGTTACTTCATGGAGCGTCGTTTCAACCCCATCAACTACCCCATGAAGAAAATCGCATTCTACGTGCTGCTCACCGCCGCACTCTACTATGTTGAGACATGGCTGCCCATCGAGGGAACAGTGCTGCGCACCACCGCCCGCTCGGCCATCACCCTGGCATTCATCCTCTTCATGCTCTACCAGGAAGACCTGCTGATCAAAGGCATCAACGCGGTGGCAAAGATGGCACAACGCCTGCTGCACCGCAGCTAATCCCCACCACGTGTCCAGGTGGCACCGCGTGTCCAGGTGGCACCGCGCTCCGTGCGGTGCAATAACGGCTGCGGTGCAATAACAGTGGAGCCGTCGAGTGTAAAGTTCTCATTTTTCGCCCGTTTTACCTTTTTTAAGGTTCTTAAAAAATGCTATTTTTTTTGTTTGTGTGGCGCGATTACCTTATCTTTGTAAAAAACTTAATTATTCAATGCGTATATTCCTAAACATCATACTTGCTATCCTAGTGTCAATGGCAGGCTTTGCGGCCGAGAACGAGACACCGCTAGCCACCCAGCCACAGGATAACAATACAGCTGCCACACCCACACGAGGGCGAAACACACAACAGCCTGTACCTGAGAGACAACCACGTGCCAACCAAGGCAATAACCAGCAAGCAGTGCCCGAACGGCCGACACGCAACACCACAGGACAACAAGCAACTCCCGCTCCCAGGGTAAACACACAGCAAAACACTGGTAATCAATCCACTACACAGCAACCACAAGGTAAGGTCACAAAAATAGACGTCGACGTCCAGGGCAACGCCAGGGAGGCCACCCCCCAGGGTAATGTAACCAAGGTGGACGTGACCCCGGCCAGCAACCGTCACTATGACGGCCTGGACGTGTCAAGACACCAGAGGACCATCAACTGGGACCGTGTCGCGACCGACAAAAATGTTAAATATGTTTATATCAAGGCAACCGAGGGAACCTCGTTTATCGACCCCAAATACACCGAGAACAACTCCGAGGCACGACGCGTGGGCATCAAGGTGGGTGCTTACCACTTCATGCGCACCGGCTCCTCGGTACAGGAGCAGTTCAAGCACTTCTCCAGCGTGGTGAAGAAGGAGGACCAGGACCTCATCCCCATGCTCGACGTGGAGGTGCACAACGGCTGGAGCAACCAGCAGATGCGCGACAGCGTCATGCTCTTTGTCAAACTGCTCGAGGAACACTACGGCTGCAAACCGCTCATCTATACCGGCGCCCACTATTTCAACAACATCCTGGGCGGCATGCTCAAGGACTACCCCATGTTCATCGCGCGCTACGCGTCTAACGAGCCCGTGCTCAACGGTGCCAAGTGGATAATGTGGCAGTTCAGCGACAAGGGCCAAGTCGCCGGTATCGACACTCGCGTGGACCTGAGCTGCTTCAACAACGGTTGCAGCATCAAGGACATCCTTATCAAGGACAACAAGGTGAGCCACAAGAAACAAACCACCACGGCTGCTGTGCCGCAGCACGCTAAGCCCGAATCGGTCAACGTGGGCAAGCCCACTGACGCCAAACCTGCTCCCGAACTCTCCGACAAGCAGAAGAAAGAGCTGAAGAAGAAGGAGGATAAGGAACGCAAGGCTCGTGAGCGCGCCGAGAAGCTCGCCAAGGAAGAGGCCGAGAAGGAACGCAAGGCCGAGGAGAAGAAGGCTAAAGCCGTGCGCGAACGCGGTGAGAAGTCTCAAAAGGCCGTCCAAGACCAGCGGAAGGCCGAGAAGGAAGCCAAGGAAAAGGCCGAGAAGGAAGCTAAGGAAAAGGCCGCACACGAGAAGGCCGAGAAAGAGCGCCAGGCCAAGGAGGCTAAGGCTAAAGCCGCTGCCGACAAGGCTGAGAAGGAACGCTTAGCTAAGGAGAGGGCTGCTGCCGAGAAGGCCGAGAAAGCCGAGAAGGAACGCTTAGCCAAGGAGAAAGCCGCTGCCGAGAAGGCCGAGAGAGAGGCCGCCGAAAAGGCTGCACGAGAACGTGCTGTGCGCGAGCGTGCTGACAAGGAAGCCGCCGACAAGGCTAAGGCCGAGCAGGAACGCATAGAAAAGGAGAAGGCCGCCGAGAAAGCTAAACAGGAAGCCGAGGCCAAGGCCGAGCAGGAACGCTTAGCCAAGGAGAAGGCCGCTGCCGAGAAAGCAGCCCGCGAGAAGGCTGAGCAGGAACGCAAGGAACGCGAGCGCGCCGAGGCTCAGGAGAACGCCCGCAAGCAACTCGAGCAAGAACGCGCTAAGCAGTCGTCGGGCACTACCTCTACTCAGCAGAAGTATCAGGAAGAAAAGGCTAAGCGCGAGCAGCAAAGGAACGCTGCCACCGGCAACCACAACACCAGCCAGCCCGTGCGCAAACGCAAGACTAACCAGAGCACAACCGATAACGAGGACTAACCCCCTCACACACCCACCGGTTGCATCACATAAACCCTCATCACGCGACATCAAGCATGAAAAAACTGCTACACTGCATCGTCATCCTAGCGGTAGCCGCCATGGCCACCGCCACGCTGTCGTGCCGCAACTCCAACAAGGGAAGCAAGACATATGACGGCATCGACGTGTCAAGGCACCAGAAGGACATCGACTGGGAAAAGGTGGGGTGTGACGACAACATCAAGTTCGTGTATATCAAGGCAACAGAGGGAGCCACCCACGTCGACTCACTGTATCACTTCAACATCGAGCAGGCTAGCCGCAACGGCATCAAGGTGGGCAGCTACCACTTCTTCTCGACCAAGTCACCCGTCAAGGACCAGTTCCAAAACTTCACACGGGAACTCAACAAGCACCACCAGGACCTCATCCCCATGATCGACGTGGAGGTGCGCGACGACTGGTCACGGGCACAGCTCATCGACAGCGTCAAGCTGCTGGCTATCATGATCGAGAACTGGTGTGACCACAAACCCGTCATCTACTCCACAGTGCGTTTCTACAACGAACTTCTGGCACCCCAATTCAACGACTACCCGCTCTACATCGGCCGCTATGCCAACGAGAAACCCCAAATCAAGTGGGAGGGCAAGTACACCCTGTGGCAGTACACCGAGGACGGCATCATCACCGGCATCAACGAGCGCGTGGACATGAGCCGGTTCCACGAGAACGCCTCCCTGAGCGACATCGAGCTGTAACGACACAGCTCCCTTTTTATCGTCAACAAACTCAAAAAAACACGTTTTTAACATTTATTGCGTCAGGTGTGCCCGTTTTTGGCACACCTGGTATATAACTTTGCAGCGTGAAAGAAAAAATAATCGCACCCGATGTTGCGGGTTGCACATTATTTGACTAAATTTGTAAACTGAAAACAATAACAAACAAAATACACAACACAATGGAAGAAAACATGAACAACAACGAGGCACAGCAGGCACGTCCCGCTGTTTCTCCCGAGAAGCTCAAAGCCCTGCAGGTGGCTATGGACAAGATTGACAAGACCTATGGCCGCGGCAGCATCATGAACATGGGCGACGACCACATCGAGAACATCGAGGTGATTCCCACCGGCTCGATAGGCCTCAACTGGGCACTGGGCGTGGGTGGTTTCCCCCGCGGCCGCATCATCGAGATCTACGGTCCCGAGTCGTCAGGTAAGACCACGCTGGCCATCCATGCCATCGCCGAGGCACAGAAACAGGGCGGCATCGCGGCCATCATCGACGCCGAGCACGCCTTTGACCGCTTCTATGCCGAGAGCCTGGGCGTTGATGTCAACAACCTGTGGATCTCTCAGCCCGACAACGGCGAGCAGGCGCTCGAGATTGCCGACCAGCTGATTCGCTCCAGCGCCATTGATGTCATCGTCATCGACTCGGTGGCAGCCCTCACCCCCAAGGCCGAGATCGAGGGCGAGATGGGCGAGAGCAAGATGGGACTGCAGGCACGCCTCATGTCACAGGCACTGCGCAAGCTCACCGCTACCATCAGCAAGACCAACACCTGCTGCATCTTCATCAACCAGCTGCGCGAGAAACTGGGCGTGATGTTCGGCAACCCCGAGACAACCACCGGTGGCAACGCCCTGAAGTTCTACTCTAGCGTGCGCATCGACATCCGCCGCATCGGCCAGATCAAGGACGGAGACCAGATCCTGGGTAGCCTCACCCGCGTCAAGGTCGTGAAGAACAAGGTGGCGCCCCCATTCCGCAAGACCGAGTTCGAAATCCTCTTTGGACAGGGCATCAGCAAGGTGGGCGAGATCCTCGACCTGGGCGTACAGTACGGCATCGTGAAGAAGAGCGGAGCATGGTACTCCTATGACGGCACCAAGCTGGGCCAGGGACGCGACGCTGCCAAGCAGATGGTTGCCGACAACCCCGAGCTCGCCGAGGAAATCGAAGCAAAGATCATGGAGGCCCTCAAGGGCTAACCCCAGCCTCCCGACACGATAAAAACAAAGTCGTTAGTATTCATCGGATGAATACTAACGACTTTAATTATTACCGCTATTAACGGATTCTTTTCTCTTTACTTGGTCGAGAACTTGTAGATGCAGGTGCTGTGGTAGGTCTCGCCGGGCTTAACCAGTGTTGAGGGATACTCGGGCTGGTTGGGTGTGTTGGGATAGTGCTGGGTCTCCATCACCACGGTGCCGCGGTAGGGATAAACAACGCCGCCCTTACCCTTGGTGGGCTCCAGGAAGTTGCCTACGTAGAACTGCAGACCGGGCTCGGTAGTGAACACCTCCATCAGGATGCCTGTAACCTTGCTGTATACAGTAGCCGACACCTTGCTCAGGTCGCAACCGGTGTTGAGCACGAAGTTGTGGTCATAGCCCTTGCCGTTCTTGAGCTGCTCGTTGTCTTGCTCGATGTCCTGTCCCACGGGTTTCGCCTTGCGGAAGTCGAAGGGTGTGCCTTCAACAGCCATCATGGTGCCATGGGTCATGAATGTGGAGTCGATGGGGGTGATACTATCGGCAGCGATCATCACCTCCTGGTCGAGCACGTTCTTGCTCAAGTCTCCGTTCAGGTTGAAGTAAGAGTGGTTGGTGAGGTTGATGTGTGTAACCTTGTCGGTGGTTGCCTCGTAGTCGATGCGCACAGCGTTGTCGTGGGTGAAGGTGTAGAGTACCTTGACGTTCACTGTGCCGGGGAAGCCGCCTATGCCCTTGTCCTCGAGACTGAGCTCAAGGGTAGAGTCGCTAAGCTGCTTTGCGTCCCACACGCTGTGATGATAGCCCACGGGGCCACCGTGCAGGGTGTGGCTGTAGTTGTTCACCTCGAGCTTAGCAGTGTCACCGTCAACAACAAACTGGCCGTTCTCGATGCGGTTGCCATAGCGGCCTATGAGGGCGCCGAAGTTACCGGGCTTGTCGGCAACATAGGTAGCGATGCTGTCATAGCCCAGGACCACGTCGGTGAGCTTACCGTCCTTGTCGGGCACGTTGATTGACACTATGCGGCCGCCGTAGTTAGTAATCTCCACGTAAGCGCCGCTGGCGTTCTTGAGGGTGTACAAGGCGGTAGCCTTGCCGTCAACAGTTGACTCAAAAGCCTTGGCACGGCCTTCATTGTTTTCGCCGGTTGTTGTGCAGGCAACAAGGGTCATGAGCCCAAGCGCACTGAGAAATAAAATAGATTTCTTCATGTTTAATGATTTTATAAGTTGCTATTAGTTATAGTTATTATTATTTTCATTCATAACATCAGCATAGCCGCTGCCGGGTTAGTAATCTTTCACCACTTTGGTGAAGAGGCGCCGCATGGGGTCGAGGTCCGATTCGTCCTTGCATGACATTAAATTCATCTTGAGGAACACGTAGCCGCTCTCATCCACTGCGCGGAACTCGATATTGCGAAATACCAACGCCACTTTCTCGCCCATACCCAGTCGCAGATCGTGGAAGAGTTCCTTGGTGAGCTCGTCGTCTGTCGAGATGTCGTTCCACTCGGCAGTCCACGTCTGATTGCCATATTCGAGGGTTATCTTATAGGCTTCAATCACCAGTTTAGCTGGGGCATAGCGTATCTTCCACTTGCCATCGACCCATTCCTCATATTGCTTGAACTCGAACGTGTAAGGTGGATCGTCGTTCACGCGCACAGCCGGCACCGGCTTGGTGTCTACATGCACTACCGGGGCAGCGGCATGCATCTTCGGGTCATTGGAAATGGGCATCTTCTCACCAGTAAAAGAGTGCGACCCATACACCTTGATTAGGCCTCCGCCCACACGGGCCACGTGTCCGTTGAGATTATAGATGTTTTGTGCTTCTACTCCCAGGCCGTCCTCGTCCATATTGGTGCCCCAGCGATACATAGTGCCCTCGCGCTTGGTGAACACCAGCATCATCTCGTCGGTCGATCCCACCTCTATGATGTCAATCACATAGCCTTCCTTGTACATCTCGTCAATCACATCCTCATACGGCTGGCCGCCATCGCTCCATTTCACAACCTGGCGCTCGGGCTTGTTTACAAAGTGTACAATCCAATCACTGCCCTTTGGACCCGTATAGGAACACACGTTGTCGATGGAGAATCCGCCGTCCCACGCACGCTGCACTGCCTGGCGGAGTTCGGCGGTCCACTCGCCGGCAATCCAGTAATCCTTAACAGGAGCCGAGCACTGCGACATCACGATGAACCACTTGCCGGGCCCTTGGGTGATATCGGTCATCACATACCCTTCCTTGCGCTTCTGCTCCAACCAGTCCAAAGGCCATTCCTCGCCATAGTGGTAGGTCTGCATGGTGTATTGCGAGCCGGTGGACATCACCACCGTCCAGCCGTTGCTGGTGTGGGCGGCACTGGTGATACGGTATCCCTTGTCCCAGTACTCCTTGATTTTGTCGGCTTGCAGCTCCTTGCCCAGCCCCGAGAAGAACCACTGCTGGGCCGAATAGCCGAGCCCGGTGCGGGCGGTCATGGACGAGGCCCAGTAGTCGGCGCGCACACCCACGGGGAGCACGAGCACGGCAAGGAACAATATGCTAAGAATCCACTTCCTCATGATGGCGGTTTATCAAGGAGTTTTTATAGGGAATAACACGCGGTCAACCGAGCAAGGTTACTTCTTGTACTTGTACTTGACGCCCAGGTTGTACATGATGAAGGTCTGGATGTCGGTATACTCCTCGATGACCTTGCTGATGGGCTTGCCGTGGCCATGGCCCGCATTGGTGTCGATGCGTATTATCTTCACTGCGTCACCGGTGTTGCTGGCCTGCAGCTGTGCGGTGTACTTGAACGAGTGGGCGGGAACGACGCGGTCGTCGTGGTCGCCGCTGGTAACCAGGATGGGAGGATACTTGGTGCCGTCGTTCTTGATGGTGTGCAGCGGTGAGTAGCCCTTGAGGTACTCAAACACCTCCTTCGAGTCGTCGCTGCGGCCGTAGTCGTGGGCCCAGTTCCAGCCGATGGTGAAGCCATGGTAACGCAGCATGTCCATCACGCCCACCTGGGGCACTGCGGCTCCGTAGAGGTCGGGGCGCTGGTTAACCACCGCTCCCACGAGCAGACCGCCGTTGCTGGCGCCGTTGATACCTATCTTGCCCTTGCAGGTGTAGCCTTCACTGATGAGCCACTCGGCTGCCGCGATAAAGTCGTCAAAGACGTTCTGCTTCTGCATCTTGGTGCCTGCCTCGTGCCACTTCTCGCCATACTCGCCGCCGCCACGCAGGTTGGTGTAGGCATACACGCCGCCGGCGTCAAGCATAGCAAACGGGGTGCGGGCGTAGCTGTAAGCGGGGTTCATGCTGGCGTTGAAGCCTCCGTAGCCGTAGACCAGCGCCGGGCGCTTGCCGTCTTTCTTCAGGCCTTTCTTGTAGATGAGGAACATGGGGATGCGAGTGCCGTCCTTCGAGGGATAGAACACCTGCTCGGTCACGTAGTCTTCGCGCTTGATGGGCACGTTGGGGGCAAAGATGCATGTCGACTTGCCTCTCTCCATGTCATATGAATAGATGGCTGTGGGGTAGACAAAGCTGGTGAAGCTGTAGAACACTTCCTTCTCGCTGTTGCGGCTCCAGAAACCCACCGACCCGAAGGTGGGCAGCTCTATCTCGTGCTCCATCTTGCCCTGGGCGTCAAACACGTAGGGGTGGCTCGACGCGTCGCGGTCGTAGGTGATGATGAACTTGCCTGCTGCCATCTGAGCGCCGCTCAGCACCCACTCGCGCTCGGCGATGAAATCCTTGCGGCTTGCCTTGGTCAAGTTGTCGATGTCATAGGAAACCACTTTCCAGCACGGTGCACCGGCATTGGTCATCACATATATCTTGCCATTAGCCACGCCTATGGGCTCGTTGTAGGTGCCGTCGGTGTCGGCAAGGCGAACATAGTGCGGGTTGCGGTCTTTGAGGTCTTTAACCCACAAGCCGTTGCCCTCGCCCTGGGTCTCCTGGACGAAGACGAAGCGCTCGTCGCCCATCACCTGAGCCATGTGGAACATGAGGGGCTCGCGAGAATTGCTGAACTCCACGTAGTCAGCGCTCTGCGGCGTACCCAGCTTGTGGTAGCACACCTTGTGGAACTCGTTCTTCTGAGACTTGGCGTTCTCGGGGGCGTCATAGCAGCTGTAGAAGAAGCCGTCGCCCAGCCACTGGGCGTCGGTGAACTTTGCCCACACGATGTGGTCCTCGAGCTGCTTACCCGTGAACAGGTCGATGACATATATCTCGTTCCAGTCACTGCCGTTGCGGGTGATCACGTAGGCCATGTAGTGGCCGTCGTCGCTGAAGTTGGTCTGCTGCAGCGCCACGGTGCCGTCTTCCGAGAGCGTGTTGGGGTCGAGCACCACGCGGGCCTCGCCGTCGAGGGCGTCCTTGACGTAGAGCACGCTCTGGTTCTGCAGGCCGTCGTTCTTGAAGAAATAGTATTTACCCTTCACCTTGAACGGAGTACCCATCTTCTCATAATTGGCCAGCTCGGTGATGCGTTTCTTCACGTCGTTGCGGCCTGGGAGGGCATTCAGGTAGTCGTGTGATATTTTGTTCTGGGCCTTTACCCATGCGGCTGTCTCCTCGCTGTTGTCGTCCTCGAGCCAGCGGTAGGGGTCGGGCACGGAGGTGCCGAAGTAGGTGTCGACGGTATCGATGCGGCGGGCGTCGGGATAGTTGATGGTCTTCGCCTGTGAGGCTACGCTCCCGGCGGCTACGAGTGTAGTGCACATGATCAAGTGTTTCATATCGTTGATGTTATTTTGTGATTCCAAAGATTTAACATTCCAGCGGTTGAACACCCCTCGGCCATTCTTGGCGAGCGTCACCATCCGGAGCCTTAGGGTATCTCCTCAAACTCGGCGTCGGTGATCTGCTCCTCGCGTTCCACGTGACAGCGCCGCACGCTCTCCTGACGGGGTGCATCGTTCACCTCCTCAAACTCGGCGTCCTCTTCCACGTCGCTCAGCACCTTGCCCTCGGTCCGGCGGCCAGTGGTACCCTGATAGGCATAGCCGTAGCCCGACTCACGCTGGTTGCCGTCCTGACGCCCGGTGCGGCGCAGACCTTTCCTAATGCGGTGCATAAACAACCACATCATCACAGCCGGAATGGCAATGATGAGAATGACTAAAAATAATAGAAACTTTATAAACATGTCCTTTTTTACTTGTCGCGTTTAACTATCGATATCACTACATAGAGCGCGATGAGCGCCGCAAGACCGGGGAGGCCAAGGACGGCAACAAGCGCTACCGTAGAGATGACAAGCAAATATTGTGCCCAATTTTTCTTGGGACTGAGGCTGTGCAGTTTCAGCGAGAACATGCGCAGCGGGCACACCATGAGTAATGACAACACGACAACGGCAATCGCAACAGCCCACTCGGGCATGGGGTGCTGGGCATACCATGCCGTGAAACCAATCCAGAAGATGGCATTGGCGGGGATGGGAAGGCCGGTGAACGTGGTGGTCTGGTTGGTGTCTACGTTGAAGCGGGCCAGGCGCAGCGCTCCGAAAACGGGTATCATCAGCGACACGTAGGCCCAGTTGCCCGCGCCCTCATGCTCCATGAGGCAGAACAGCACCATGGCAGGTGCCAGACCGAAGCTCACGAGGTCGCTAAGCGAGTCGAGCTCGGCACCGATGTTGCTGGTGGCATGCAGCAGGCGCGCCGAGAAGCCGTCAAAGAAATCGGCAACAGCGGCAAGGGCGATGAGCAGATAGCACAGCGCGGGATAGGGATACACATCGGGGCCGCCGGGTGTGTACTTAAAGGCGGCGATAATGGCCAGTGCACCGCACAGCAGGTTGAGGCTGGTGACGGCGTTGGGTATGTTATTCTTGATTGCGTTCATTGTTATGGATTGTTTCTTCTTTGTTTGATGTGCCACCGGGGGCTATCGACCTTGCCTGCCGGGAACTGAGGGAAAGCGGTCAGACTTTCAGGCGTGCGATCTGGGTCTCGCCGCCCCATGTCTTGTCGCCCAGCTTCACCATGATCTCAGTGTCAAGGGGCAGGAAAATATCAACGCGGGAGCCAAACTTGATGAAACCGATGAAGTCGTCCAGGTTCACCTTCTCGCCGGCTTCGACATAGGTGACGATGCGGCGCGCAATCGCACCCGCGATTTGACGCACGAGGATTTCCTCGCCGTCAGGTGTCTTGATCACGATCGATGAGCGCTCGTTGTCGGTGCTCGACTTGGGCAGGTTGGCGGCAAGGAAGCGCCCAGAGTGATGCTTGACGTAGGTCACATCACCGGCAACGGGAATCCAGTTGGCATGGACATTGAACACGGTCATGAACACCGACAGCTGGATGCAGTTGCGGTGCAGGTACTCGTCCTCATAGACCTCCTCGAGGGCTACCACGGTGCCGTCAACGCTCGATACCACCACGCTGCCATCGTTCTCGCCCTTAAAATGGCGACGGGGCAGCCTGAAGAAATTGAGCACCAGCAGGAACAGGATCACCGACAGCACCACAAATGCCACCGGAATAGGTTTATAGTCGATAAATTTCAATGCAGCAGTGTTTACCACTAGCAGGATAAACATTACTACAAGTATTATATTCGTGCCTTCGCGATGTAACTTTACCTTCATGAGTATAATTAAACTATTATGCAGTTTTTCCAAACTACAAAGTTACAATTTTTTTCTCACATTTGCAAAAAAATCACTTCACCACATGCTTCGCATAGTTGTAGCCGCACGTGCGGTACAGCGCCACGAGCCACGGCAGGCGCGCCAGGAAACCTTCATAGTCGCGTGCCTCCTGCTGGCACCACTGCACCTCGCTCAGGGCCGCCATGCGCGGCAGGGCCATGTACTGCACCTGGCCGAAGCTGGGGATATATTCGGTCCACACGTTGGCCTGCACGCCTATGATATGCTTGGCCTGGTCGGGGGTAAGTCCCTCGGGCACAGGATTGAACGAGTACACTTTCTCGACGGGCGTGTAGCCGCCTATGGCATCGGGCTCGTGCTCGGTGTCACGGCTCTGGTAGTAGTCAAAGTACATGTGGCTCACGGGCGACAGGATGGCGTCGTGTCCCTGGCGGGCAGCCTCCACGGCTCCCTCGATACCGCGCCAGCTGTGGATGGTCACGTCGGGGCCAAGTCCTCCCTCGAGGATCTCGTCCCAGCCTATCACTTTGCGGCCTTTTGAGGCCAGGAAGGCCTCGGCCTGCTGCATGATGTAGGCCTGCATCTGCTCTTCGCGCGGACGCTTGCCGTCGGCTTTGAAGCCCAGCTCGTCCATGCGCGCCTGGCACTTGGGGCACTCTTTCCAGCGCACCTTGGGACACTCGTCACCGCCTATGTGGATATACTGCGACGGGAAGATGTCGACTATCTCGCCCAGCACCGCCTTGATGAAGGTGAGCGTCTCGGGGTTGCCGGCACACAGCACGTCCTCGCTCACACCCCATTGCTCCCACACCTTGTAGGGACCGCCGGTGCAGCCCAGGCTAGGATAAGCCGCCAGCGCAGCCTGCATGTGGCCCGGCAGGTCTATCTCAGGGATGACGGTGATGTGGCGGGCCGCGGCATAGGCAACAATCTCGCGAGCATCGTCCTGGGTGAAGAAGCCGCCGTGGCGCACACCGTCATACCTGCCGCTGTTGTGGCCTATCACGGTCTGGTCACGCCATGCGCCCACCTCGGTGAGGCGCGGGTAGCTCTTGATCTCGATGCGCCAGCCCTGATCTTCGCTGATGTGCCAGTGAAGGCGGTTGATATTGTGCATCGCCAGCATGTCGATGTAGGTCTTCACCTCGTCTTTGCCAAAGAAGTGCCGGCACACGTCGAGGTGTGCACCGCGATAGGAAAAGCGGGGATAGTCGGTGATGCGCACCGTAGGAACGGCAACGCTCTTGACCTTACCCTGGGGCAGGGACTTGCGCAGCGTCTGCACGCCATAGAAAACGCCGGCTGCCGTGGGGCCGGTGATAACGATATCCTTGCAACTCACATGCAGGTCATAGCTTTCATCGCCACGGCCGTTGTCGGCAAGGCGCAGCACGATGGAGTTGCCCGCGAGGCTGTTGCCCAACTTCACGCTGATGCCAGTAGACTGCTCGATGTATTGCTGCAGGAATGCAGCTTCTTGAGCGAGTTCCTTGTCGCACACAATGGTAGTGGCAGAGGTGAGAGTGAACGGCACATCGGGCACCAGTTCCACCTTGTCGGGCCGCGGAATCACGTCAAAACAAGCGATCGACGCACCCTTAGCATTAGCTACAACACACATAAGAAAACTAACGATGAAAACTAAATAACGAGTCATGATTTTTTAACGAAAAACGAAGGACGAAAAACGAAGGACGAGAATTCGATTCATCGAATCATCGAGAACTCGAATCATCGAAATCTCTAATTATCAATCTCTTGAATTACTTCTTGCCCAGGATGATGTTTAGCGTGCTGTTGATGTCGCTCACGTCGACAGTGCCGTCGCCGGTAACATCGGCATGGCTGCCATACTTGCTTACGCTATCCTTGCCCAGCAAAATGTTGATGATGATATTGGCATCAGTGATGTCGACCTCGCCATTGCCATCAACATCGCCAGTAAGCGAGGTGATGCCGCCTGTGGGATCGGTGCCGCCAATTCTCCACACGGCGATGTCGTCCATTTCGTCGGGCAGCTTGAGGTATGCTCCGCATCCGGGCACAAGGTTTTCGCGCCAGTTGTCGCTCACGTGGACAAACTTGCCGTCGGTAGCGTCATAGATGTATTCGGCCTTAGCAGTGGGCTGGAGGTATGTGGTGACCACGGTGCCCTTGAGCAGATTGTTGTACTTCAATGGCGCTAACTTCTCAGGACACTCGGTGAAGAACATGCGAGAATCGGTATAAGCCTGTCCGATGAACGGTGTTCCGGCAGGAACTGCAACTCCACGGCCCAGGCTGGTTGTAAGCACTTCGCCCGTAGATTTGTTGTAGTTGGTAATGAGTGTTGCGTAGTCGGTTGTCGCGAGCTGTACATCGATATCGAAGCAAACGGGTGCCCTGTAATATTTGTCCATGATGGTGTAAGGCAGGATGCGTGCCGCATCGCTCTTGTTCCATGTCTTGGTCATCTGGTTTCGTGCCCAGTTGAACATGTTGTGGTAGACATAGAGCTTAAAGTCGTCGGGAGTGTTGCCATAGAAGCAACTGTCGACGGTAAGGCTATATTCATTGGTGCAACCGATGACTATCTTGTGAACGCCTGTGCCCTGAAATGCCGACTTACCTATCTTCAGCGAGCCAGTAGATTCGCCCAGGGTAAGGTCTCGGCTCAGAGCTGCACAGCTGGCGAAAGCCTCTTTACCGATAGCTGTGACGCTGCTGGGAATAGAAGAATTGAACTTCAGGCACGAACTGAAAGCATAGTCTCCAATGGTCTTGAGCGATGACGACAGTGTCATCTTCTCGAGATTAGTGGCACCACCAAAGGCTTTTTCGCCAATAGTTGTAAGTGCCGATCCGTCAAATGTAGTGATTCCTGAGAACAAGAATGCGCTTGACCCAATGGTTGCGATTTTGTTCTCTGACGATGTGCCCACCGATGTCAACTTTGCCGTCTGCATGAAAGCCTTTTCGCCAATGCTCACAATGCCGTCGGGCAATGTGATGCTCTGGAGACTAGAACAGTTGGAAAATGCACTGGCAGGAATCGTTGTGAGTGAAGTGAAATGCTGCAACTCGTTGAACGCAGTGATAGACTTTGCATAAAATACTCTGCCTATGTCGGTGACTGCTGCGGCCTCGGCATAACTGAGTTTGCCGTCTTTGTTGGTATCCCAGTTGGCAACACACAGTGCCTCGGTAGCGTTGTCCTCAAAGGCGATGGCGTCAGTGGGTTTGTTGATGTCGACGATGAGTCGGGTCACGAGTGAGTTGTCGCTCTTGTAGCGATAGAAATTATCGATAAAGCCGATTGTAGACGGGTCGGGCGAAGATATGTGTGACCCTTTGAAATTAACAGAGCTAATGTAAATCATAACTCGGTTTTTCCCCTCAATGTCGGCCTTGCAGTTATCAAACACCACTTTGCCAGTGGCAGCATTGTCAATGTTGCCAAAGAGAGCATAGGTATCGCCTTTGCAGGTGAGCGAACAATTCTGGATGGTCAATGTCTTGTGGCACGTAATCACCATGCTTGAACCATTCACTTCGAGGCTTGCCCCCCGTTCGTTGGCCGTGATAGTGAGGTTGCCATAACAATTTAATCCCCAGCGTCCGGAGTTGAGCTTACAATTGCCTTTTACGATAATGGTGTGGCTACCACCCAGATTACCGTCGGAAATGATTGATTGGCTGACGGGGTTAGACACAACCGCATTGTCAAGCGTGTAAGTAAGCGTTGTGTGGTCATAATATACAGTTCCGCTCGTAATGTAAGGACTTGTCACATAGCCGCTGCCATACAACGGTTGTCCGCAGAACCAGGATTTTTGAGCTTGGACGCTCATCGCCGCAACCATCATTATGGTGGCAATAATTACCTTTAAATATTTCATAGACAATTGTTTGTTCGTTGTTGTTATCGTTGTTGCCGTTATTATCATCACTTTCGTTAATGACGTTAATAACGGCAATATTGTTAGTATTTTTTACTTGCTGTAAAGAACATAAGTGGTTGCGCCCTTGAGCGCACCCTTGAGGCGACCGTTCTCAACCACGAAGGGCTGGCCATATACCTTGTCAAAGTACTCGCCATCGGGGAGCGAAGTCACGAGGTCGAGCGAGCGGGCATTGGCAGCCAGGTTAACGATAGCAGCGCCCTTGTTGCCGCGGTTCACGAGCAGCACGTCCTTACCGGCGTTCATCTGCAGGTCCTCGAGTTGGCCGTCCATCGCCTTGCGGAACTTGTTCACAGCCACTACCTCGGGGTGGAAGTACTCGTCGTTGCCGGCAGCACCCAGTTTGTTGTTGCCCCAGTAGTTCTGACGGGTAGAGCCTGCAGGGCGGCTGTAGAACAAGGGTATACCGTTCTGGCGTGCGGTGAGGAACACCCAGCCGCAACGTATCATCTCATCGCTGATGCCGGCGCTCTCGTTGTCGTTGCAATAGGTGTCGTGGCTCTCAACCCACGTGGTGAGGTACTCGGGAGCCACGCTGTGGTGCCAGCTCGTCAGGTCACAGTTCCTGGCATTGTGGTCCTCAAGCGCCTTGCGCAGGTGCCAGCCATAACCCGACGCGGTCATGCCGAAGTAGTCGGCATACTCCTGCTCAGGCACTCCGCGGTCCTGCAGCACCTCGCCATAGACAAACAGGCTGTCCATGGGCAACGCCAGCTTGACGCCGCGCGCAGCCTTGCGGCCGGTCGCTACGTCCCAGAAGTCATTCTCCTTAACACCGGCCTTCTTGTCGGTGGGGTCACTGTGAACGCCGATGTGCTTGGCCGTGTCATAGCGGAAACCGCGCACACCCATACCGATGAGTTCGTTGACAAACTGCATGTAATAAGCCTGCATCCTGGGGTTCTCGGTGTTCACGTCGGGCAAGCCGCCGCAGCCCTGAAGCGTACACTCGGCGCGGTCAGTGTAGTCGCGGGTAGGGGTGAGGCCATTGGTGTGGAACATCTTCTTGCGTCCGCCCACAGCCTTATAGTAGTCCTCGCTCACCGAGTCGGTCGAGAACGAAGTGTGGTTAGGCAGCACGTCCACGATGACACGCAGGCCATATTTCTTGGCCTCGTCGAGCATCTCCTGCATCTGCTCCTTGTTGCCCACGACATGGTTTCCGATCTTCCAGTCAAGCGGCTGGTAATAGAACCACCAGCCCTCATAGTTGCCGTTATCGGCACGGCGGCCCCATATGCGGTCGCTGGTGCCCTCCGGGCAGAAACAGTTCTGCACGGGCGATGTCTGTATGATAGTGTAACCCGCATCGGCAATCTGCTTCATGTTCTTGGTGATAGTGGGGAAATTCCAGCTCCATGCATGCATGATGATGTCTGTGTTGGTCACGTTAGGGTCATGAGTAAGGCGGTCGGTACCGCTGGCCGGCAGCGCCAAAGTGGCAAGCGCGGCAACTGTAAGCATAAATTTGTTCATAGCGTCTATAATTAATATTCTACCACAAAAGTAATAATTTTTCCCGCATTAAGCAATTTATTCCAAAAATAATGCGTACCTTTATACCCACAATCATTGACTAACCCACAAATAGAATATAGTCTATTAAAAAATATATCACTTCATGGACAACGATTTGAAAATATTTTGCACTAATACAGGCGAATATGTAGATGTGGAAGGCGGTGAAACACTGCAGCATGTGTATGAACGCATAAAAGACAAGATTGGCTTCTCGCCCATCAGCGTACTTGTCAACAACCGCGACAAGCACATTTCCTATCCCCTGTACGGTCCCAAACAAGTTGAATTCCTCGACCGCAACAGCACTCCCGGGCGACGCACCTACACACGCTCACTGTGCATGATCCTCTACAAGGCAATCAACGACATCTTCCCCGGCAACCGACTCATCGTGCAGCACTCCATTGGCAAAGGATACTTCTGCACCTTCAAGCACAACCATGCCGCTGTGGAAGGAACAACAGTAAAAGCCATCAAGGCACGCATGAAGGAAATCATCGCCGAGGACACCCCATTCATACGCCGGGAAAGACCAACCAAGGAACTCATCGAGCTCTTCCGCAAACAAGGACTCAACGACAAGGTGAGACTGCTCAGCAACTCCACAGCACTCTACACCGTCTACTACGAACTCGGAAACATCATCGACAGCTTCCACGGACCACTCGCTCCATCAACAGGACACATCTCAACATTTGACCTCGTGCCCTACAAGGACGGCATGCTACTGCTCGGGCCCGATCCCGACAACCCCGCAGTACCCGCCAAGGCCGGTAAACACGAGAAAATTTACAAATCGTTCCTCGAAGGAAAAAAATACAACGCAATCAACAACGTCAGCGACGTCAGCGAACTCAACGTCGCAGTGATCAACAAACAAAGTACACAGATCATCGACGTGGCCGAGACACTACACTCACAGATGCTCAGTAACATCGCCAACGAGATAGCACTGCGCTTCAAGCGAGGAGGAGCACGCATGGTACTCATCGCAGGACCATCGGCAAGCGGTAAGACAACAACAACACGACGACTCGCAACCCACCTCAAGACCAAGTTCCTGCGTCCCAAAATGATATCACTCGACAACTACGTCGTTAACCGCGTCGACACACCACTCGACGAAAACGGCGAATGGGACTTCGAGAACATCAACGCTGTGGACCTCAACCTCTTTAACCACGACATGGCCGACCTCCTCGCAGGAAAAGAAGTCAACATGCCCACATTCAACTTCGAGACAGGATGCCGCGAGTACCGGGGCGACACAATGAAACTCGAACCCGACGACGTCGTGCTACTCGAAGGACTACACTGCCTCAACCCCGAACTCACCAAGTTCATCCCCGAAGAGCAGAAATTCCGCATTTACATCTCGGTGCTCACGACACTCAACATCGACGACCACAACTGGATCTCGACAAGCGACTGCCGACTCCTACGCCGCATCATGCGCGACAACAAGAGCCGCGGATTCAGCGCCAAAGACACCATCGAGCGATGGCCCAGTGTGCGCAAGGGAGAAGAGCGATGGATATTCCCCTTCCAGGAGAACGCCGACGCAATCTTCAACAGTAGCATCATCTGCGAGCTCGCAGTGATGAAAAACTACGCCCTGCCCATCCTAGAGCAAGTGCCCCCCAACGTGCCCGAGCACAGCGAGGCCCACCGCCTGCTCACATTCCTCAAGATGTTCAACCCCATCGACTGCCACATCGCCATGCAGGACGTGGTGAGACTGCTTCCGGCCTATGCCCCCATGCTCAACACCATCCCCCAC
>JAZQPG010000140.1:0-9805 GCA_045628365.1 Sodaliphilus sp.
ATTACCTTGACCCGCCCGTAAAAAAGGTGCCGCGCCAGGACCCGGCCCTGGCGCTACACCACTTTATCTTTTCAATGCTTTTTCGTTAACCGATGATTGCAGGCTCGGGTAACTCCTTGCCGCTGCAGTAGCGGTGGGTGATACCGGCGGGAGAGCCCAGGTAGATGAAGCGCTCCAGGCGCTGGGGAAGCGTGTAGTCGCGGCATGCAGCCAGGTCGCTGTCGTCGATCACCAGGGCGTCAAACTCATAGCCGGGTTCAAACGATCCTACCTTACCGAAGAACGAGCCGCCCGACTTGGTAGCCAGCCACATAACCTCGTTGAGCGAGAGGAAATGTTCGGCGCCTTGGGTGGCGGCATGCACAATCTTGCTCACCTGCATGGCATGCTGCATCACTGCCATCATCGACATGGTGTTGCCGCCCGAGATGTCGCTGCCCAGTGCCACCTTGACGCCGCCGTCCAGGAGGTGTCTCACGCGGGCTGTACCCGAGGCAAGGTTGCTGTTGCTGGTGGGGCAGTGCACCGCTACCACGCCTTGGCGTGCCATGAGTTCCAGCTCGTCGCCATCGGTGTAGACGCAGTGGGCCATCAGCGTGGGCGTGTGGCCGAAGAGGCCGTGGCGGTAATAGGCGTCGCCATAGTTCTTGCTCTCAGGCTGCAGTTCCTTGACCCACTCTATCTCGCTGGGGTTCTCGCTCAGGTGGGACTGCACGGGCAGGTTGTGCTCGCGAGCCAGCTGTGCCATGGCGTCGAGCATGTCGTCGGTGCAGGTGGGTACAAATCGCGGTGTGATGATGGGTGTCACCCTGGGGTTGTCCTTGAGGTGGTCGATTAGCTGCATCTGGGCCTCGATCAGGCTCTGGGTGGTGTTCTGCAGATACTCGGGGCAGTTGCGGTTCATGCCCACGAGACCCACCATTGCTCCCATGCCGCTCTCGCTGATGAGGTCGGCAAGCAGCTTGGTGGCCTGCGGGTGGATAGAGGCGAAGATGGCGCTGCGCATGGTGCCGTGCAGCCACAGGTCGTGCACGAAGCGGCTATAGATGCGGCGTGCATAGTCCTCGTTGGCAAAGCGGTTCTCCTCGGGGAACGTGTAGGTCTCGAGCCACTCGAGCAGTCGCATGTCCATGGCCATGCCCGTGTTGCAGTATTGCGGCGCGTGCAGGTGCAGGTCGTTCATCGCGGGGATGAGCAGCTGGTCACCCAGGTCGGTGACCGGGCAGTCCTTGAGGTGCTCGGGCATTGAGGGGTAGGTGCCTTCGACCTTGCCATCGTTGTCAACGGCGATATATCCGCCCGGCAGCACTTCGAGCTGCTTGGGCGAAGGAGTGTATAGAATGTTTGCTCTGTATAAGTTCATAATATTCAGTTGTTTATTAATAATAGTATTAGGCCCGTCGTCCCCGATGGGCGTTGACATAACCGGCTACACAGCATCTTGGTCAAGAAGCCATGTAGCCATAATCGGGAAAATTATAGGCGGCAAATTTACAACCTATTTGTAAAATATGCAAGAAAAAGTATCATTATTCCGCGATAGTCTAGACCTGGTGTGGGCGTTGTTGCTTACTCGTAGCCCCAAAACTCAATCTCAGAGAGGCAGACGTCCTCGGGGTACTTTGAACCGTAAACCAAATCACCCAAATAAAGGCCTATTTCGGAGATGTTGTTGTTGGTCTTGAGCGACGACGGGATGTTGATTGTCTGCGCGCTGCGGGAGTCTTTCAATCTGGCCTCAACCAGTACTTCGTAGGGCTCGCAGACGTTCCAGTTGCTGGCATCGGCATTGAAGACCGTGATGCTGGTGAAGCGTGAATTGTTGTTGAATGTGGCGCTATTCTTGCCGTAGCCGTTGTGCACCACTATGTGGTCCAGCTTAGAACAACGCACGTTGAAAGTGAACATGGGACCATCGCCCACTATCTCGTTATATAACTGATCCTGGGTGATACACCAGCAGGTAGAAGAGCTGCCGTCTACCAGATGGCTAGCCCCATAGCTGTTGCTGCCCTGCGATGCACGGTGGGGAATGCTACCGGCACTCTGCACGGTGGCGTGGAGCTTCACGAGTTGCGGGCCGCTGGGCTCGGCAACGGCGGTGTCGGCAGCGACAACTTCAACGGCGGGTTGCTCGGCAATTGTGACCTCTTGCTGTGAAGCACTGTCTTGGCTGGGTGACATGTAAAGTGCGATTGCTGCGCCTGTCAGGCCTGCGATAGCGACCATCAGTACAATGGCAATTGTTTTATAGGTGTTGTTATTCATAAATCACTTGTGTTTAAATGTTACAAATTCGGTTAGTCCTTGGGGTAAGCTGCGATGAAGATGTTACGGCCCTGGAGCTGCGGCTTGATGCGCACGAGGTCTGAGAGCAGGATGTCGCCCACCACGTAGTGGGTCTCGTCGCTCGAGTAGCTCTCGCTGATGCTCTTGAAGTTGAACAGCGCCAGGTCGGCCGAGGTGTTGTAGCGCAGGTAGATGCGGAAGTACACGTCGGTGGAGTACTCGGGCACGGTTTCTCCGCTCAGTTTCTTGTACTCATACTTGTAGTCGTAGGAGCATGCCATGATGTCGCTCAGCACTGCCGAGCCTGTGGGATAACCGCCGGCACCGCGGCCAAACATGAACTGCTTGCCGTAGTACTTGCCCTTGATTACCACGCCGTTGAACTCGTCCTCAACGCTGTAGATGTACTTGTCGCGCGAGATGAGCTGCGGGCTCACGCACATCACCAGGCGGTTGTCGTCGAGTTTCTCCACGTGGCCTATGAGCTTGATGCGGCGCCCCTTCTCGGTGGCAAAGCGGATGTCGTGCTCGTTCATCGTCGAGATGCCATAAACAAACACGTCGCTGGGCTGCACGTAGCGGCCAAAGGCGTGTACGGTGATGATGACCAGCTTGTAGAGCGAGTCAAAGCCCTCGATGTCGCTGGTGGGGTTGGCCTCGGCAAATCCCAGGTCCTGCGCCAGTTTGAGCGCAGCGGGGTAGGTCATGTTCTCGTTGAAGATCTTCGAGAGGATGAAGTTAGACGTGCCGTTGAGGATACCCTTGACCGAGACGAGCAGGTCGTTGTCGTAGTATTCCTCGAGGTTGCGGATGACGGGGATGCTGCCGCATGCCGATGCATCATAGAGCAGCGGAGTGCCGGTCTCGCGCTGCAGCGCCACGAGTTCCTCGAGGTGGTGTGCCAGCATGTGCTTGTTGCCGGTCACCACGGGCTTGTGGGCCTTGAGGGCACGGGTAACGATGTCGAGCGATGCCTGGGCGTCGTCGATGAGCTCCACGATCATGTTGATGTCTGGGTCACCGAAGATGTCATCGGCATTGTCGGTGAACAACGCGGGGTCTACACCGCGGTCTTTGTTAATACTGCGCACGCACACACGCTTGATGCATGCCTGCGGATGGCGGGTCTGCTCCAGCACGTCATAAAGGCCGCGACCCACATTTCCAAATCCAAATAGTCCTATATTAAATTTTTTCATATTTTTAAACGAAACGCTCGCCGAAGCTCGCTACGAAACGCGGCGCTGAAGCTTGCTACGAAACGCTCGCCGAAGCTCGCTACGAAACACTCGTTTCACTCGTTACGAAATGCTTCGCTACGATAACTCGGCTTGCGATTCTTTCGTTAGCGCTCGGTTTTATTTTTTCTAATTGCTCCAGAAAGAGTTGTCAACTGTTTTTGTATACTTATTATTTTTTCTATTATTTCATTATTCTTTTCATTTTGGATATATCCCAAATTATTTGAAATTAAAATTTGGGTCTCCAATTCATAACAAGACCCCAGAGCAATATCTAAAAACCTTGCAAAATCAATATCTGTTGGTTTTGCCGAGCCCTCAGCAATATTGCTGGGAATACTCACAGCAGCTCGATTCATTTGATTTGTCAAACCAAAGGTTTCGTGCTTAGGAAATGTTCTTGTTATCCCATATATGTCAGAAATAAGACTAATAGCATCTTGCCACACCTTGTAGTTCCTGAAATTTCGTTGTTGCATAAATTACTGTGTAATTACATAATTCATTATTTTCATGCCTGCTTTCGTAACAAGTTAACAAGCATTTAGTAGCGAACACCGTGAGCGTTTCGTAACGAGCGAAGCGAGTGTTTCGTAGCAAGCGTTAGCGCCGCGTTTCGTAGCGAGTGAAACGAGCGTTTCGTCAGTTGGTTGCCATGAATGTGGCAACCAACTCGTTGAGTTGCTCGTGCTCGACGAGGAAGCCGTCGTGGCCGTAGTTTGACTCGATGAGGTGGTACTGGTTGTTCTTTATGTACTTCACGAGGTTGTCGTGGCCGCTGGGCGGGAAGAGGATGTCGCTAGTGATTGCCACGATGAGGCAACGGGCCTCGATCTTGCTCAGGGCTTCGGCTACGCTGCCACGGCCTCGCGCCACGTTGTGGGAGTCGGTGGCGTTGAGCAGGGTGACGTAGGAATAGGCGTCAAATCGCTTGGACAGTTTCTCGCCGTTGTAACGCTGGTAGCTACACACGCGGAACTCGTCGAGCTTCGAGTCGCGGTCGGGGTCGTCCTGTGTGAGGTTGAATGCCTCGGGGCCACGGAAACTGAGCATAGCCACGCTGCGTGCTGCTGCCAGTCCCCAGTAGGCGGCATCGGCACGGCGTTCGCCCCACGACTGGTCGGCACGGATAGTCATGCGCTGTGACTCGCCGAAGGCGATGCCCCAGGGCATCTGGCGGTCGCAGGTGGCGATGAGCCCCAAGCGGCGGGCAAACCGGGGCTGCATGATGCCCCATTCCATGCACTGGTAGCCACCCATCGAACTGCCTATGAGCAGCTCCACATGCTCAATCTCTAATGCCTGTGCCAGCAGCATGTGGGCGCGCACCATGTCGCGGATGGTGACCATGGGGAAGTCGCCATACCACGGCTCGCCGGTCTCAGGGTTGACACTCGCGGGGCAGGTGGTGCCGTAGGGTGAGCCAAGGATGTTGGCACACACGATGAAGTATTTCTCGGGGTCGAGGAAACGTCCCGTCTCCACTGTGTGTGCCCACCAGTCGGGCACGTCGCTGTTGGCGGTCTGTGCATGGCACACCCATATCACGTTGTCGCCGCGGCGGGTGCCGTAGGTGCTGTAGGCCACGGTGATGCCAGGCAGCACGGCGCCACACTCCAGTTCAAAGGGCTGGTCAAAGTGTATCTGTTCTATTGCCATTGTTCTTTTTGTAGAAAAACTCTGTGTCTCTGTGGGAGCAGTTATTTACAAAGCTTTGTTGAATGCTTGCTCCAGGTCGGCGATGAGGTCGTCCACGTGCTCCAGTCCCGGAGAGAGGCGCAGCAGGGTGGGGGTGATGCCCACGCTAGCCAGTTCCTCGTCGCTCAGTTGCTTGTGGGTGGTCGACGCGGGGTGGGTGATCACGCTCACCGAGTCGCCAATCATGGTCATGTGCTGGAACAGCTCCACAGCCTCCACCACCTTGACAGTGGTCTCGAGGGTGCCCTTGAGTTGCACTGCGAGCACAGCTCCGCCGCCGTGGCGGAAGTATTTCGTAGCATTCTCGTGCGAGGGATTGTCGGGCAGACCCACGTAGCTCACCTTCTCCACCATCGGGTGCTCGTTGAGCCACTCGGCGAGCTTTCGGGTTGAGTTTACGGCGTGTGCGGCACGCAGCGACAATGTCTCCAGGCCCAGGGCCATGAGGTAGCTGTCGAAGGCGCTGGGGCAGCAGCCCAGGTCGCGCAGACCGTCAACACGGCACTTCACGACGAACGCCTGGTTGCCAAACGCCTCATACATGTTCAGACCGTGATAACCGGCGCTGGGGCCAGCAATCTCGGGGAACTTGCCGTTGTCCCATTTATATGTTCCTGCGTCAACGATCACACCACCCATGGCAGTACCGTGGCCGTTGATCCACTTGGTAGCGCTCTCCACCACGATGTCGGCACCCCACTCGATGGGGCGGCACAGGTAACCGCCGGCACCGAAGGTGTTGTCCACCACAAACGGCACGTCGTGCTTGCGTGCCACGGCAGCAAGGCCTTCGAGGTCGGGCACGTTGCACGAGGGATTGCTCATCGACTCCACGTAGATGGCGCGGGTCTTCTCATCGATGAGCGGCTCGATGTCCTCCACGCGGTCGCTCTTAGCCAGACGGCAATCGATGCCCAGTTTCTTGAACGTGAGCTTGAACTGGTTGAAAGTGCCGCCGTAGAGGTAAGGCGAGGCCACGATGTTGTCGCCGGCGCTAGCCAGGGCTGTGATGGTGATGAGCTGTGCGCTCATGCCCGAAGACACGGCAAGCGCTCCCACGCCGCCCTCAAGGGCCGCGATGCGCTGCTCAAAAGCCGTGCTGGTGGGGTTCTGCAGGCGTGTATATATGTTGCCGGGCTCGGAGAGCTCAAACAAGTTGGCTGCGTAGTCACAGGTTTTGAAACGGTAAGCCGCTGTGGGATAGATGGGTAGTCCACGGCTGCCGGTCTCGTCCTTAATCATGCCGGCATGGATTTGTAGCGTCTCGAAGTGTAAATTTTTCTCTTCCATTTTATTGTGATTTATTTCCGGTTGCAAAGTTACGCATTTATTATGGAACACGCGGTATGTGTTTAAGAAAAATATTTTCTTAAATTTAACAGATAACAGAATATAATTCTGTAAAACTTGAAAAACGAGGTAAAATATTGGTATTAAACGGGTGCGTTGCCAAAGGTTGTCATCCGAGCAGCAACAGCACGGCGCAGCCCATGAGGGCAAGCCCCATGATGATGGAGCGCGTGCGGTGGTAGCCCGTGAAATAGGGCCTCAGCCACAGGCCCAGCATGAGCCAGGTGAGGTTGGCAACCGGTCCGGCGATGTAGAGCATCAGTGCCACGACGACAAAGTCTAACATGGTGTGGGTGGGGTTGGGCAGCACAAACGTGCCAAAGGTGGTGAAGGCAAACAGGATCATCTTGGCATTGGTGAGCTGCATGATCATGCCGTCAAGGAACGTGCACTTGCAGTTGTCCTGCTCAATGTCATTGCTGTTGTCCTTCATCATGCCCCATGCCAGCCAAGCGATGTAGGCTGCGCCGGGATACTTGATATAGTCCACATAGTGGCCCATGGCATTGCCCAGCAGATAGGAGATGACGGCAACCGTTGTCACGGTGATCGAGAATCCCGCGAGCAGTCCCAGCCACATGACAAGAGCGTGGCGCCTGCCGTCCTTGAGTGCGCACGAGAGGGCGTAGATGTTGGCGGGTCCCGGCGTGAATCCCACCAGGACGATGTACAACAACAGTTTGCTCAAGACGGCTAGCGACATAATTTTTCTTGGTTACTTATTTAATAATTTTCTAAACTCTGAAAAATTGTGTGCAAAGTTACATTATTTTCTTGAAAATATAAAGAAGTTGGCCCTTGAAAATTGTGGCGTGTGGGGATGAAAAGTTGCGGATGTATAGTCGCTGGCCTCTGGCCCGCTGTGTGGGTGTGACGTTATTACCCCCAGCCTTCGTTCGCTATCACTCACTGCGACTGGGGTTAATAACGCTTTGCGATGTGTCGCGCCCCCGGCGCTCTTCCTTGCTGAATACCGATATGCTCTTTCATTGTCCCATGCACATAAGAGAATCTGTGTCATTTTTGGTATAAATTAAAGATGGGTGCCCCACTGAGACGGCAATATAATTTTGTCATGTAACGGGGAATTGCTAACTTTGCATCAACAACGGCACGTTCCAGTCAACGCCGAGCCATCAAAGGGACCATCAAAGGGACGGTTCTTTTGATGGCGTATTGGGTTATATTGTTGTTGGATAGCGTGTTGTGAAGAGGTAAAAATACAAAAAGATGATTACATTTCCCAACGCTAAGATAAACCTGGGGCTCAACATCGTGGAGCGACGCCCCGACGGTTACCACAACATCGAGACCGTGTTCTACCCCATAGCGCTCACCGACGTGCTGGAGATAGTGCCCGGCACAAGTGACGACGCCACCCTCACCTGCCACGGGCGCACGGTTGACTGCCCCGTGGAGAAAAACCTGGTGATGAAGGCCTACAGGCTGATGCAACGCCAATATGGCATAGGTCCCGTGGACATGCACCTGTACAAGCACATCCCCGACGGTGCCGGCCTGGGCGGAGGCTCGAGCGATGCCGCCCACGCAATGCTCATGCTCAACGACATGTTCTCGCTGGGCATCGATAAGGCCACCCTCGCGGCCCATGCGGCCACCCTGGGCGCCGACTGTGCCTTCTTCATCTACAACACCCCGATGAAGGCGACAGGCATTGGTGACAAGCTGGAGCCCGTGGCAGTGGACCTGAAAGGAAAATTCCTGCTGCTTGCCAAGCCCGACGTGATGGTGCCCACCGCCCAGGCCTACTCGCGTGTCACCCCCGAGCCGTCAGCAGTGACACCCTGGGAGGTGACATCATGGCCGCTGGAACAGTGGGACGGAGTGTTGAAGAACGACTTCGAGCCCAGCGTGTTTGCCCATCATCCCGAGCTGTGGGTGATGAAGGGCAAGATGCTCGAGACAGGCGCCCAGTATGCCTGCATGTCGGGCTCGGGCTCGTCGATTGTGGGAATATACGACAGTGCCACAATGGCAGAGGCTGCCCGTGACAAATTTGCCGATTGCTTCACCCATATGTGCCCGTTGTGATGGCTTCACGGCATCAACCGCGCAAGTGGCACGTTTTGTGCAATTGCCTATATAAAATAATATAGAAGAATTATGGCTAGCAAGAAAAGCAAAAACAATAAGAAAGATAAGAAGGCCGAGAAGCCTGAGGTGAACAACGTGGAGCAGCAGGAAGCACAGGAGCAGGAAGTTGTCCTGGAACTCACTGCTGAAGAGCAAATTGAGAAACTACAGGCCGAGCTCGAGAAGGAGAAGAACCAGTACATGTTCCTGATGGCCGACTTTGAGAACCTGCGCAAGCGCACCCTCAAGGAGAAGGCCGACCTGCTCAAGTATGGCGGCGAGACAGCGATGCGCAACCTGCTTCCCGTGGTCGACGACTTCGAGCGCGCCATGCAGGCCATGGCCCAGGGCGGTGACCTCGAGTCGCTCAAGGAAGGGGTCGAGCTCATCTACAACAAGTTTGTCAAGTACCTGGAGAGCAACAAGGTGGTGCCCATCGAGAGCACCGGCAAGGACTTTGACGACAACCTGCACGAGGCCATCACCACCTTCCCCGCCCCCGACGAGTCGCTGCGCGGCAAGGTGATCGACACCACCACCAAGGGCTACATGATCGACGACAAGGTGCTGCGCCACGCCAAGGTGGTTGTGGGCCAGTGATCAACTAAAGGTAGAAACATTAGGAACATTAAATTACAGCATATACACACATCATGGCTGAAAAAAGAGATTACTATGAGGTGCTGGGCGTGAACAAGAATGCCACAGCCGACGAACTCAAGAAAGCATACCGCAAACTCGCTATCAAGTATCACCCTGACCGCCAGCAAGGCAAGAGTGATGCCGAGAAAAAAGACGCCGAGGAGAAATTCAAGGAGGCTGCCGAGGCCTATGACGTGCTGAGCAACCCCGACAAGCGTTCGCGCTATGACCAGTTCGGCTTTGCCGGCGACCAGATGGGTGGCGGTGCAGGCGGTTTCGGTGGCTTTGGCAACTTTGACCTCAACGACATCCTGCGCTCGGTATTTGGCGAGGGCGGCTTTGGCGGCTTTGGCGGCGGCTTCGGCGGCTTTGGCGGCGGAGGGGGGCAGCATGAGGCCCACGGCACCGACCTGCGCGCTCGCGCTATGCTCACCCTCAAGGAAGTAGCTACCCGCGCGGAGAAGAAGCTCAAGATACGCCGCCTGGTATCG
>JAZQPG010000141.1:0-3421 GCA_045628365.1 Sodaliphilus sp.
GGTTGAATTGTTTATCGACGGAGTATCGCAAGGCAAGGTAACGCCTAACCATAATACCAAGCAATGTACCTGGAAGGGCATAAGTCGGAGGCCAAGCGGTCTTAGGAAGACAATACACCAGTTCAACTCCTTGGCTCACAGAACGACATGGCTACGATCCGACTTGGTTGAATTGTTTATCGACGGAGTATCGCAAGGCAAGGTAACGCCTAACCATAATACCAAGCAATGTACCTGGAAGGGCATAGAGTGGCGTCCTGCAGTGGTTACAGCAGTGGGTCTCGACGAGAATGGCCACGAAGTGTGCCGCGACGAGATTGCCACAGCCGGCAAGCCTCACCACATCGAATTGAGCGTCGATACCTGGACAGGTCGCCCCGATGGCAGTAACTTCACCCTGCGCGCCAACGCCAGCGATGCCTTCACCGTTAAGGCCGTCATCGTCGACGAGCAAGGCCGCTGGTGCCCCAAGGCCGACAACAACATCACCTTTGAGGTTGAGGGCGAGGGCGTTTACAAGGGATCGTACAACTTCTACGTCACCCCCGACAAGGGCTTGTCTTACCACGCACCCGGCGACCACGAGCTCCAGGCCGAGGGCGGACTGATGCGCATCTCAGTGCGCACCACCTTCAACCCAGGCAAGATTACCGTCAAGGCAACATCCCCCGGTCTGCTCCCCGGCGAGTGCTCGACAGTTTCAAAAACCAGATAAAAGGGACGGTTCTTTTTATCTAATCGACAGTTTCAAGAAAATAACAACCATCTAGAGCCTCTAGAAAGTCTAGATATCTAGAACTATAAAAAATATATAGACTATGAAGAAAGCATTGATGGCATCGGCCATTACATTACTCGCTGCCAGTGCAGCACAGGCGACAGTCACACTGCCCTCCTACTTCAGCAACGACATGGTGGTGCAGCAGCAATCATCCCTCAAGGTCAAGGGACATGCGTCACACGCAGGCACCGTCACCGTGAACGCCAGCTGGAACAAGCAGCCCTTCACCGGTAAAACCGACGCCAAGGGCAACTTCTGCATCAGCGTCCCCACCCCCAAGGCTAGCCTCAAGGCCTATACCATCACCGTGAGCGACGGCGATGCGACCACGCTGAGCAACGTGCTCGTGGGCGAGGTATGGGTGTGCTCGGGCCAGTCCAACATGGAGATGCCCATCAACGGCTGGGGCAAGGTGAAGGACTACGAGCAGGAACTCAAGAATGCCAACTATGACAACATACGTCTCTTGCAGGTGAAGCGCGTGGTGTCTAACGTGCCTACCGATAACCTCATCCTGAGCAACGGCGAGAAGTGGAACGTGTGCTCGACCCAGAGCGCCGACAACTTCTCGGCAACCGCGTATTTCTTTGCACGCCGCCTGTGGAACCAGCTCCACATCCCCATCGGCGTCATCGACACCTCGTGGGGCGGCACTCCCGCCGAGGCGTGGACAAGCACGCAGACTCTCAAGACCGTGACAGGATTTGAGGAGAGCGCAGCCGAACTCGAGCAAATCGCCGGCAACCAGGAACTCCTCAAGCAGAAGCACGAGCGCGACATCAAGAAGTGGACCGCTATCTACAACAAGGCCGACGAGGGCATGGACGGCAACACTCCCCGCTGGATCAACGGCGCCAAGGACCTCGACGACTGGAAGACAATGAAACTGCCCAACGCTTGGGAATGGGCGGGTCTGCCCAACTTTGACGGTATCGTGTGGTTCCAGAAGGTAGTCACCCTGCCCGACCACTGGGTGGGCAAGGACCTCAAGCTCAAGGCCGGAAAGGTCGACGACGAGGACTGGGCCTGGGTAAACGGCACCCAGGTGGGCAACACCAACGGCTACTGGATCGAGCGCGTGTATGACGTGCCCGCGGCACTCATCAAGGACAACAAGGTCGTGGTCACCATCAAGGTGCGCGACGAGAACGGCCTGGGCGGCATCTGCGGCGACGCTAATATGCTCGAGCTCAAGATGGGCGACGAGACACTACCTCTGGCTGGCGACTGGCACTACCACATCGGCCTCGCAGTCAACGACCTGCCCCGCAAGCCCGAGAACACCAACAGCCAGAACTTCCCCAGCAACCTCTACAACTCGATGATTTATCCCCTGCGCGACTTCGCCATCCAGGGTGCCATCTGGTACCAGGGCGAGAGCAACGCCGACTGGTATAAGCAGTACACCTCGCTGTTCCAGGCTATGATTCAGGACTGGCGCAAGCTGTGGAAGAAGGAGATTCCCTTCTACTTCGTGCAGATTGCCAACTGGCAGGAGCGCCACGCCGTGCAGCCCGACTCTCGCTGGGCATTCCTGCGTGAGACACAGACCAATGCGCTGCAGCTCGCTAACACAGGCATGGCAGTTACCATCGACATAGGCGAGGCATATGACATCCACCCCAAGAACAAGCAGGAAGTGGGCTTACGCCTCGCTAACGCGGCACTGGCACAGACCTACCATCGCGGACAATATAACCTGCCCCTCTACGACGGACAGATGAAGGTGAACGGCAACAAGGCAACACTGAGCTTCAACCAGGCACTCACCGTGCAGGGCGACAAGGTGGAAGGCTTCATCATCGCCGGCCCCGACATGAAGTTCCACACCGCACAGGCAACCGTCACCGGCAACAAGGTGACCGTGTGGAGCCCCGTGGTAGAGATGCCCATAGCAGTGCGTTACGCCTGGGGCGACAACCCCGCCAACAACGTGCGCTCAACCGACGGCTCTCTGCCCCTCACCCCCTTCCGCACCGACCGCTGGTGATTTTTGTAAAGGTTTAAAGGTTTAAAAGTTTAATCGTTTAATCGTTTAATCGTTTAATCGTTTAAAAGCCTCTCCCTGGCCTCTATACTAGAACTGCACTCCCGGCACTTCCGGAATATCCGGGAAGTACCGGGAGTTGGGGTGTTTTTGGCTTGGTGGGGCTTAACCTTTGGGGTAAATTTTGTTTTTTGTGGTTTTTTATT
Source organism: Sodaliphilus sp. (assembly GCA_045628365.1). Classification (GTDB taxonomy): domain Bacteria; phylum Bacteroidota; class Bacteroidia; order Bacteroidales; family Muribaculaceae; genus Sodaliphilus. The sequence goes on from JAZQPG010000141.1 coordinate 2,975, forward strand.
TAACTTTGCAAGATAATGACTTTAGAAACTAAAAACTACAATAATATGAAGAAATTACTATCTCTATTCGTTATGATTGCAGTGGCTGTGAGTGCCATGGCTGCCGACACTTTTGAGTTGGGTAACCTGAAGTATGAAATACTGAGTTCTATTTCTGTTTCTGTTTCAGGTTTGAGCGCCAGTGGCAAAGCGGTTTCGAGCCTTGCGCTTGATATTCCACCAACCGTGACTTACTCAGGCGTAAAATATGCTGTTACCGAAATTCATAGTTACGCGTTTGAAAATGCAACCAATTTGACAAGCGTAACTATCAATTATTGTCCCAACGGCACCAGAATCAGCAACGATGCGTTTAGGGGATGTAAGAACATAGCATACGTGCGCATTCCCAGTTCCACTAAGTATATTGGGACAAATGCATTCACGGGCTGTACTAGCCTGAAATAT
>JAZQPG010000142.1:0-13027 GCA_045628365.1 Sodaliphilus sp.
GTTACACTCTTGTCGAATGTATTGCTGGGAGTCACTGTCGCGACAAGAGTCTCGTTTTGACCGTCATAGAGAGTAAGCGTGGTCTTGTTGAGTGAAATACTTTTGGCTGTCATGTGAACAGTCACTTGACACGAAGCCGAGAGGTTAGTGCCGTCGGCTGTTGTTGCGGTGATGGTTGCTGTACCAGGACCTATACCTGTAACCTTGCCGTTAGTGTCTACAGTAGCCACTGCGGTGTTGCTCGACTTCCATGTAACGCTCTTGTTGGTAGTATTACTCGGTGTCACTGTTGCAACCAGCGTTTCGCTTTGCCCTTCATTTAGCGTCAATGTGGTTTTATTTAGAGTTACACCTTTCGCTTTCATTATCACGGTCAATTGACACGAAGCCGAGAGGTTAGTGCCGTCGGCTGTTGTTGCGGTGATGGTTGCTGTACCAGGACCTATACCTGTAACCTTGCCGTTAGCGTCTACAGTAGCCACTGCTGTGTTGCTTGATTTCCAAGTTAATTTGTTATCAGCACCCTCAGGGAGTACAGTAGCAATAATATTATATGACTCTCCATCATGTAGAGATAAAGAGGTTGGACTTAATGATATTGATGTCGTTGGTAGTGATTTGATATTGAATATACTCCATCCATTTATTGATTTATATTTTTCTATACTTAAGGATGGTACATAGAGTGGGATATTCATGTCTTCAAAGCTAAAGCAGTTCCATCCTAAAGATGGTGGTGTCTGGTTCAATGAGTATATTTCTGTAAAACAATTACAGTAACGGAACGCATAGTCTCTGATATTAGTGACGGAGTTGCCGATGGTGAGCGAGCCGGTGAAACCGCTGCAGCCATAGAACGCATAGATTCCGATAGAAGTGACGGAGTTGGGGATGGTGAGTGAGCCGGTGAAACCAACGCAGTAATAGAACGCATTGTCTCCGATAGAAGTGACGGAGTTGGGGATGGTGAGCGAGCCTTTAAAGCTGTAGCAGTAATAGAACGCACAGTCTCCGATAGAAGTGACGGAGTTGGGGATGGTGAGCGAGCCGTTAAACCCGTGGCAGTTATAGAACGCAGAGTTTCCGATAGAAATGACGGAATTGGGGATGTTTAGTGAGCCGGTGAAGCCACTGCAGCCCTCGAACGCAGAGCTACCGATAGAAGTGACGGAGTTTGGGATGTTGAGCGATCCGGTGAACCCACTGCAGCCATAGAACGCATAGTTCCCGATAGCAGTGACAGTATAAGTTTTGCCTTCATAGGTTACTTTCTCGGGGATAACAAGGCTGCCGCTACCGCCGTTGTAGTTTGATGTAGACCGATTAGCAGTATAAGTGACGGTGACAGAGTTGCCATCTCCGTTCTTATTATACGCGATGCCATCTACCATAAAGTCGTAGGCACTTGCCGACAGGCATGCCGCAAGTAATAATAATGTAAATAATATTCGTCTCATGATTTCTTATATTGTTTTTCTTTACATTGTTCAACAACTGCTTCACCTTTAGTTCCTTTCTCTCCTATCAGCCCAGCTATTTCTTTATAATCGCAGATGGTTTTTGCACTAAATTTGGCAGGGACCAAATCGTATTCAAACTGAACGCCCAATTCACATCCTTGTCCTTTTGTGATGCTACGTAGTTTATTCCACAAACTTTGATTTTGCATGATTTTTTGACCCTTTAATGTGTGAGGTGTTGTATTCAAGTCATTTATTAGCCATGATATATCTGATGAAGTGAGTTTAACCCTATGGAATACTGTTTTCCCGTTCCCAACAACTTTGCAAGGAACAAAACTAAACATGCCATAAACTTTGGCAGCAAATGATGCTCCCCGGTAACAAATCCTTGGAGCATTATCTGGGCAAATATCAAATCCCATTATGTCACTATACTTTGGAAGTATAAAACCCTTTAAATTTACCTTATAGTTTTCAGTGGTATATTCGCGGGATTCATCTACCACAAACACCGTATCAAGTGCAAAATATGCGTTTGGTTTACCCCTGTTAATGGTTGAACCAAAAAGAATAATGCTACCTTTCTCAAGTTTTGCCAACTGTGTGGGATAAACGATTACTCTACCAATAGAATCTTCCTTTTTGCGATATAGTTTACAACAAGAATAATAAAAATGCTTGTCAAACACAAATGGGTCTGTATTTTCGCGCATGTAGCATTTGCAATTGTAATCGGGTGCTAAGGGTCTACCAGCTGTGGTATCCCATATCAATATTGGATAATGGATATAACTCGGTGAACTTGTACCCGATGGAGAGATAAATGATTCAGGTTCCCATTCTCCCCAAAAAGATAGTTTTGCATCTTTCAGAGTCGAGCCCGATACATATTTACCGCAAGCATGCATGAACTTGCGGCGATGATATAGATAGTTCCAAAATTTGATGCCTTTTTTCTGTTCAATTTTAGTGATGTAATGCTCACCGCCAGGATGAGTGAGCTGAACTGCACATAGGCTTTTTTTAAGTCCACTTTTTCCAGAGATAATTGTCTTGGGTTTGCAACATCTTCTGCAAATGGACATTTTGTTTTTACATTTCATAAAAACTATCTCAAGTGTTTCTCGCGTCCTCATTGAAACTGGTTTAAGTTATGGCAAAAAAGAAAGCGTGGGACGATGCCGTTGTCAATTGTTATAGAGGCATCGCCAAACGCCGTAACCGAAATTGAACAACCCACCCCCACGCCGTAGCTTATATGCTAGCACCTCCCGCTTGCACGGGGGTGGATGATACAAGCACAGCGAAGGCATTTATAGTTGCTCCAATATCCTTCGGTTTGAAAATTGGCGATTTTCTATAACAGGAATTGAAGCGAAACGCTTTCAACCAAATGTCCTTCAAGCAGCGGCCTCTGCCGCACGCTCTTGAATTGTTGCAAAGTTAGTGATTTTTTTCCAAAATAACTGATATAAAACAGAAAATATTCAAATCCAGAAGATTTTTGGCTCAGTAGAAATTTACCAGTAAAAAATTATTCAACTTTCACAAGACAATAAATCAACAAAACCGTTGCGCTCAAAGACTCGTTTTGTTGCAACAACGGTGTGTTGATAGTCGCTGTCTATGTGGTGTTTTTCCTGTTTATTGGCTGTGTAAGAGAAGTCAAGCCCGTCAGGGTGATGGCAAGTGTTTGGGATTTTGCGGGGAGCGAAGCTCACTAGTGGAATCCCAAACACTTGACAGTAATATCGATAGTCATCATCTCTTACACAGCGGTTTATTCCGATTTTTTGTTTTTTTCTATCTATCCAAGCGTCAGGGGGCTACGCTTGGATATGTGTTTTTCCTCTCCTAGTCAAACGATTGCCCCCTGCGTCTGTGTGTGTGCGCCAGCCCCTGTGCCTGCGGCGTTCACCGTAGGTTCCGATGTCTCCACGTCCCAGTTGCCGGCAGGTTACTTCAATGACTTGCCGCAGGAGAAGGCGTCGCCAACCACCTTGCCCAGCTGGATATACTTGTGGTTGCAGGGCTCGTAGGCAATGCAATTCATGCGCTCCACGTCGGGGTTGCCGTCGGCGTTGAGATACTTCTCGTCACACAGCACATTAACCACCTCGGCGATGATGTAGTAACCCGTCTCGCTCTCGTCGAGTTTCTCCTTGATGCGGCACTCCATGGTCAAGGGGAACTCTCTGAACATCGGGGCATTGACACTGGGGGCTTTCTCCACTGTCCAGCCAGTCTTTTCCATCTTGGAGGGATCGTTCTTTGCGCTCACGATACCCACGAAGTCGCTTGCCACCATTGTCTCCACGGTAGCGAATGCCACGGTGAACTCGCCGCCGCTGACGGCAAGGTTGTGGGTTGTGGCATGGCTGCCCATCGATATCATGATTTCTTTCATGTCCCACGTACCGCCCCAGGCAGCGTTCATGGCGTTGGCCACGCCGTTCTCGTCATAGGTGCCGATGATGAGCACCGGTTGTGGAATCATCCACGGTTTTGCTCCAAAACTTTTCATAGTGATGTTTTTAATTGAATTATAATAAGTATGTTACTTGTTGTTATTGTCCAGGTTGCGCAGGCAGGCGGGCAGCTTGCCATGCTGGCGGTGATGGGCCACGCACTGGCAGCAGCGGCCGTGACGCGGGCATTGCTTGGGGCACGGGCAGTCGATAGCTGCGTTGTGCTCACACACCGGCCGGTCAATCTTAATCTCTTTATTTTCCATTTTGTCCATCTATATAAAATTTATTGACACTATAAAAACACATCTTTATCACACACAACCTTTCATGCCCCTCCCCCCTTGGCGTGACAGTGTTGCCACATGGCAAATACTGCCAATGCAAGGAGCGAAGTCGCGGCTCCGGCAAGATATCCCTCGCCATATGATCCCATCGCGGTTGCCATTGCACCGCCAATGACGAAACCCAGCCCTATGCCCAGGTCAAACCCGGTGAGGTAAGTGCTGGATGCAGCGGCGCGATGCTCGGGGGTGGTGAGCGACAGCAGCAGTTTGTTGTAGGCAGGATGCAGGTTACCATATGCAACGCCCACAACCAGCGCGCAGGTCATGAAGGCAGCTACAAGAACCATGTGATTACCGCCTGCCAGGTAGCGCAATGACGAGACGGCGGCAAAGCAGACCACGCAACCGGCGGTTGACCACGTTATGAGTCGCGACGGGGACAAGCGGTCGATGAGCCGTCCGCCCAGGGTGCGCGCCGCTCCAAGGCCAATCGCCATTGCGGTGAAAAAGAAACCCGCCTCGGCGCTGAACCCCAGGTCACGGGCATACAATGCCATGTATCCTGTTGTCATGCCATAAGGGATTGCTGTCAGCAGGAAACACAACGCCGGCACCAGTCCGCGTTTCACCACGAGGTTATCAAGACTGAAGCGGCGGTTACGGTTGATAGACTGCAGTGGGGTGACAACCGCCAATGCACACAACAGCCCGAGGGCCGAAACGCCAGTGGCCATCCCCAGCACAACATTGAAAGAGCAATAGCGGTGCAACAGCAACGTGGTCATGGGCGACAGGCACATCGCCAGTGTGTTGGCGAGGCCATAGTAACCAATGCCCTCCCCCATGCGCCGCGGCGGCAACAAGTCGGCCACGATGGCATATCCGCCCACCGTCGCTGTGCCGAACGCCAACCCCTGCACTAGCCTGAGGCCAATGATAAACGCTATCGCCGTAGCCCACACGTAGCCGGCACACGCAAGCACGAATACCAGATAGGCCGCCACATACAGCGGTTTGCGACGCATGATATCATACACATACCCGCTCACCGGACGCACAGCGACCGAAGTCACCGTCAACGCCGACAAGGCTAGCCCAACCAACGACTGTGGCGCGTTCAACACGTCGGCCATGTAGAACGGTAGTATCGTCATCAGTGAATAGAAGCCAAAAAACAGCATGAAATTGGCTAACGACAGGCACACGAAGCTGCGGGTAAACAGGCGGTCTGTTGTCATGGCATCACTCGTCATCAGGTTCATAAACCAGGTATCCGGCCTCGCTGGGATGATCCAGCACGGTGTTACACGCCGCCTCCTTGCGCAGGCGCCACATCACTAGGATGTCGCCGGCTGCCGAGGCAATGAATATAATACCAAACAAATTCAAGGCCAAGCTGTTGACCGCAACTCCCACTACCGATGGTATGATTCCCAGCACCACGAGTGGCATCCCGGCACCAGCCATGTAGTGCTTCACCAGCAGCGGTTCATCACAGTGGCAATAGGGCGTGAGCATCTTCCATATCACACCGAAGCTGATGCTCTTAAAACCTGACGGGGCAAAGCATGCCCACGTGATGCCATGTACGAGTTCGTGGACCACGATGCCCGCAACGAGCGCGACAAAGAATAACAAGCTACCGGGAAAACTGCTTGACAAAGTTTCAAGGAGCACATCCTTGTCACATCCCCACACGGCAAACTGCGCCCCGAGGCACACAACTACCGAGGCGACGAAGATAACTATCGACACCACGTTGGCAGTCTTCAGGTCAATGGTTTCCTTACGTTCCTTCATTTTGTTATGATGGTTTAATGGTTAACAAACGCACCTCGCCGTTTACCAGCGTGGTGACTTCGTGCACCGGGCACTTGAAGTGGGCGGCGATGACATTGCGCGCCAGCTGGCCGTGGGTAACCACGATGAGTGTCTCGCCCGGATAATCACGTTGCAGTGTTTCCAGTACCTTGCCGGCACGGGTGTAGAGTTCTTCCTCACTCTCGGCACTGGCAGGGAACTTCCACTTGCCGTCCTGGTAGTAGTGGAAGCGGGCCTCGTCGATGGGCATGCCGGTACACTCTCCCCAGTCGCGCTCGCGCAGCAACCTCATCGGTGTCACCGGCAGATTAACACGCCGGGCGATGATTGCTGCGGTGTCCATGGTGCGCTTGAGGTCGCTCGACACGATGCGGGTGGCACCAGTGCCCATAGCCTCCAGCCGCTCGGCCACGGCATGGGCCTGCTCCAGACCCAGCTCGGTGAGCTCGCCCGGCAAGTGTCCCTGCAGTATGCGCCGCAGGTTCTCACGAGTTTGCCCGTGCCTAACAATATAAAGTTTCACTCCTTTGTCCATATTCATTGCAAATTTACAACTTTACCCACACTTGTCACCAATGTTCGCCCACTTTTTTCCACCCTACCCCGCTTTTTTCCATGTCATGTCACGCATTATTAAACACACGCAGGGCGCAACTCGTCACAGCGAGAGTTGCGCCCTGTGTGTGTCAATTCAACTGGTTCGTGGCCTTTAGTCGCGGCGACCCAGAAGCATGAAGACGTAGTAGATGAGGGTTGCGAGCGAACCGAGGGCTGCGGCAACATAGGTGTAGGCAGCAGCACGCAGGGCATCCTTGGCCATGAACGCGGTCTCATCGTCAGTGATACCGGCATGCTCGAGCCACTTGATGGCACGGCGACTGGCGTCGATCTCAACAGGCAGTGTCACGAAGCTGAACAGCGTGGTGATGGCAAACAGGCCGACGCCAAACCACATCAACGCGGGGAACGACTCGATGAGGAAAATGCCTGCCAACAGCACCCAAGACACCCACTGCGAAGCAAAGCTCACCACGGGTACTAGCTTGGTGCGTAGCACGAGCATGCTGTAGCTGGTGCTATGCTGCACGGCGTGTCCACACTCGTGGGCAGCCACTGCAGCGGCGGCAATGCTGTTGCTGCCATAGACAGCCTCGCTCAGGTTAACGCTCATGTCGGCAGGATTGAAAAAGTCGGTCAGGCTGCCGCTGGTGGGGCGTATGGTGGCATGGATGCCATGGTCGCCCAGCATGCGGGCGGCAACGTCGCTGCCGGTGAGATTGCCCGGCATGGCAATCTGGCTGTATTTTTCAAACTTCTTGGTCAGGTTCCTCTGGACCAACCAACTCACAATCGCTATTCCAATAAAAAGAATCCAATACATAGTCTATAATGTTTTGTTTTTATATCACACAATGCAATTTCTGTGCCAATGTCAGCATTGCTAATGCAAAGTTAACCCAAGTTTGATACCCAAATGGGCGTCTTCTTTGCTGCTCAGCGTTTTGCGATTTTCATTTACGGCGCTGTGTACTACAAATTTTCTCGATTTTGATTTTTCTGAATGGCATCTTCTTGTACTTTAGCCGTTCGTAAATGTCATCTGCCGATTTGTTCGGGTCGCTGCATAGCCTCATGTGGACTTTCTCGCCTAGGGCGTTCGTGGCCTCTGTGGTGACGGCCTTCTGCGTTGAGAGCCTTCGCACTATCTCCGTCCAGAAGCATGTCTCGCCTGTCTGCTTGAGCTTGTAGCGGATGGTGTTGACTATCCAGTATGAGAGCAGGCAGAGGAAGAGGTGGGCATCGGAGCGGTCATCATTCTTGTGATGTATGGGGCGCAGGTTGAGGTCGGTCTTGAGCTGGCGGTTGGTGCATTCTATCTCACGGGTGAGGTTGTAATAGTCCCATGTGGTCTTCTCGTCAAGCGTGGAAACGTTAGTCCTGAGGAAATAGATGCCGCTCTGCCTGTCCACGTTCTCCGGCACGGCGATGCGCCACTCGATGTCAGCCATGTTCCTGGGATTCTTCGGGTCGTCAGCGATGTAGTCGATGACGTAGTACTTGGAGATTGACGGGTACTTCTGCCTTGCCCTGCCCACGCGCTCGATGACTTTCCCGTAGGCCTTCGTGCCGTTCTTTTTCGTAAGGGAGTCCTTGGCCTTCTGCAGTTCTTCTTCGAAACGCTCCTTGAATTTTCGGTTCATGGATGTCTCCTTGAGCTGCTTGGCGGGGGAGTTGATCTCAAGGTAGTAGTCGCCGTCCCCCTCATGCTTCACCTGCGTGAGCCTGATGGGCCGGTCCTTGCAGTCGAGCACGGTGACGGTCTTGGCATCGGGGGCAAGCTCGTAGTCGGTGAGCCTCCTGCGGCTGACGCACAGGTAGTTGTAGCCTTTCTCCTTTATCTTCAGGAGGTTCTTCTCCGTGGCGATTCCAGCATCAAGGCATACGAGCACCTTGTCCTTCGGGTCATTCGGCATGCGTGTCTTTGCGCTGAGCGTATCCACCATGTCGGGCAGCGAATTCGGGTCTGCGGTGTTTCCTGCAAGAATGGATGAGTAGCGGATCACACTTAAATAGTAAGAAAAAAAGTAACCTTTTATCACCTTCCAAGAGGGATTTACTGGCAGGAACAAAAATCAAATAATTGTCATTTTTTTTGTGTAGAATTGTTTTTTTTACTACTTTTGAAAACGCAAATACCACAAAGTCCATTGCGCGACACTATAGCTACAAATACAAATAATTAAATGAAAGGTATATTCATTGGCTTAATACTTATACTCTCACTGTGGTCACAATGCATGGCGACAGAGCATTTCAACAACGACTCGGTGCTTAAAGTGCTCGACAACGTCATCGACAGCACCAGCTACTTTGAAAACCAGTTGCATGCCAAGCTGGGCAAGCACCTGATTGCCTTTGGGAGCACAGCCGATGCCACCGTCAAGTACCACGAGGCCCATCGCCTAGTGATCAGCTATCGCAAGTTTCGCGTTGACTCGGCCGTTTACTTCGCACGTCAACAAATCAAATATAGCAACATCATTGGCAACATTGACACCATCGCTCTTGCCAAGATGTCCGAGGCCGATGTTTTAAAGCGTCTGGGACGATTTCGTGATGCCGTTAACATCCTCAATTCAATACCACACTCCGACTTTGTGAGAAACAACACCTACTACTACGACATCTACCTCTCATCGCTCAACTCCATGATCTCCAACTGCATGGACGACGAGGAAAGAAACCAAATCAAAGCACTGCGCAAGTGCTATCGCGACACGGTGATAATGCTCAATCATCACAGTGGGAGCGTAAAACTCATGTGCCAGGCCGAGACGTTGAAAGAGAACGGAAAATATGACGAGGCACTCAAATTACTCATCGAGTGCCAAAACAAGTATTACAACGACATCATCAATAACGCCGTTTACTGGGCTGTACTGGGCGAGGTGTATCGATTCATGGGGAATATCGAAGGTGCAAAATTCGGTTATGGCATGTCGGCCATCATCGACAAGCGACAGTGTAACAAAACCTACACCTCGTTACAAAACCTAGCAGCGCTGCTGTTTGAAGAAGGCGACACCGACCGTGCCTACCGATACATCACCCTGTCGATGAGCGACGTGAGAGAAGCCAATGCGCTGAGCCGCCTTGCTCTAGTGGGAGAATACCTGCCCATCATCACCACAGCCTATGAGAAGAAGCAACATGCAATAGCAGCGCGACGCACGTCGTTTATCATAATATCATCGCTAGCTGCAATTGTCATGGCAACATTGCTAGTGCTACTAGTGCGCCGCACCAAGAAGCTCACCAACATGAGACTGAGGCTTGCCGACAACAACAATCAACTCAAGACTCTCAACACCACCCTCAACAGCATGAATAAAGCACTGGAAGAGAGCAACATAATCAAAGAGGTCTACATCGGACAGCTTTTCAATCTGTGCTCCAGCTACATCGGGCAGCTCGAAAACTACCGCACCAGCCTGATGACCAAGCTGAAAAGCGGCAAAATCAAGGACGTTGAGAAGATGCTCAACCAGTCAACCAGCAACAGCCAGCTGAAAGAGTTGTTCAAAAACTTTGACAAGGTGTTCCTCGAGATCTTCCCAAACTTCATTGACAACTTCAACAGCCTGCTTCGTCCCGAGGAAAGACTGCAACCCAAGCCCGGGGAACTCCTCTCTCCCGAGCTACGCATCTATGCCCTGGTGAGGCTGGGCATCAATGATAGCACTAAAATCGCCGAATTTCTTCACTACTCGGTTCAAACGGTATATAATTACCGCCAACGCACTCGCAACAAGGCAATTATACCTCGCGATGAGTTTATTGCACGCGTTCAGTCAATCTAATGTCATGCCCTTACACCTTTGTAATTTTACTTACTTTTTTCAAGCCCTCAGGTAATACTTTATCACTGATACAGTGAACCTTACCATTTACATTTACTTACTTTTAAAAGTAACATCTATTATTTATATAAAAATAAGTGTAACTTTGCATTGCACAATTCCCAATGACAACTTAGAAACTAATTCAAAATAAATAACCAATTGTTTAACTAAATTGATTCATCTCATGAATTTATTGAAAAAAAACTTCCTTAGGGGCATCACGCTTGTTGCGTCTATGCTTCTGTGTGTCGCTTCGGCCTATGCCCAAGTGACCGTAAAGGGACAGGTTCTTGATGAGACCAACCAACCAGTGATTGGCGCTTCAGTTCTTGTCCTGGACAGTAAGGGTGGAACTGCCACCGACTTTGACGGCAATTTCACAGTGAAGGCAGCATCTAACTCATCGATCATCCGGGTGTCCTACATGGGTTACAAGACCGTTGAAGTTAATGTAGCCGATGCAGGCACCATCTATCTCGTTCCCGAGGCTGCCAATCTCGACGAAGTAGTGGTTATCGGTTATGGTGCAGTAAAGAAAGGTGACGCCACTGGTTCGGTAATGGCCATTCACCCCGATGAACTCAACAAGGGTAACCGCGTGAGTGCACAGGATGCACTTGTAGGTAAAGTAGCAGGTGTGAACGTTGTTCCTGGTACCGGTGCTCCTGGTGAGGGTGCAACCATCCGCATCCGTTCAGGCGCTTCGCTATCGGCAAGCAACGACCCACTTATCGTTATCGACGGTGTACCCGTGGACAACTCGGGCATCAATGGTGCATCAAACATCATCGGTTCAATCAACCCTGAGGACATCGAGACCTTCACAGTGCTTAAAGACGCTAGTGCAACCGCTATCTACGGTTCACGCGCATCTAACGGTGTGATCGTTATCACCACCAAGAAGGGTAGCGACAAGGTTCAGGTTAACTACAGCGCAAACTTTGCCATGGGAACTCCCTCTAAGCGCCTCGAAGTGCTCACAGCCGACGAGTTCAAGGCCTTTGTACCCACAGTGACCGGTGTACCCAGCGACGTCAAGTTTGGTGACGCTAACACCAACTGGCAGAAGGAAATCACTCGCAACTCGTTCAGCACCGACCAAAACCTCTCGGTTTCAGGTTCGCTGAACTCGGCTGCATTTAAAAGCCCCTACCGCGTCAGCGCTGGATGGACTGGACAGAACGGTATCATCAAGAACAGCAGCTACAACCGCTACTCACTGGGTATCAACCTGGCTCCTTCTTTCCTCGATGAGCACCTGACCGCTACACTCAACGGCAAGGTGTCCTACGAGAACAACCACCGCGTCAGCGGCTCGGTCATGAACGAGGCAATCGGTTATGATCCCACCCGCGCACCCATGACAGGCAGTGCCACAGCGGCAACCGACCCCGGACTCGGATATTTCATCTGGACCAACGGCGGAGCACCCATGGCAATCCAGCCCAACAACCCCCTGTCAATCATCGACACCGACAAGCAGCGCAACAACCTCGTGCGCTCTATCGGTAGCGCTGCTATCGTTTACAAGGTTCACGGCCTTGAAGACCTCAAGTTCAACGTGAACGCTGGTTACGACGTGTTGAGCAGCAAGTACAATGAGGACGTGCCCGACCTGGCAGGTAACATGTACACAGGAAACCAAAAAGATGGTACAGGCCTCGTGGACCGCTCCACCCAGAAGAAGAGCAACTACCTGCTCGATATCTTTGCCAACTATGACAAGACATTCGGCGACCACACCCTCGGCATCATGGCCGGTTATGGATGGCAACACTTCTGGAAAAAGTTTGACCAGACAAAGCACGCCCCCGACGGACGCGAGCTCGCTTCACCCTACCACAGCGAGAGCGAGTACTACCTACTCTCTTTCTACGGACGCTTGAACTATGCCTACGACAACCGCTACCTCGCAACATTCACCCTTCGTGACGATGCCTCTTCACGCTTTGCCAAGAAGAACCGCTGGGGTCTCTTCCCCTCGGTTGCTCTCGCATGGCGCGTTGCTGAGGAAGACTTCTTCAAGGAGCAGAGCGTGATGAGCGACCTCAAGCTCCGTCTCGGTTTCGGTGTCACTGGCCAGCAGGACATCCTCAACGACTACCCCTATCTGGGAACTTACAGCTACTCCTACGACGAGTCGTCTTACAAGTTCGGCGACAAGTGGTACAACATGATTCGCCCCAACGGATATGACGCCAACATCAAGTGGGAGACCACTTCAACCTACAACGTTGGTCTTGACTACGGCTTCCTGGGCAACCGCATCTTCGGTTCTATCGACTACTACAAGCGTTACACCAAGAACCTGCACAACAACATCAACGTTGTCTCGGGAACTAACTTCACTTCAGTGATTACTACCAACATCGGTAAGATGGAAAACGAGGGTGTTGAATTCGCTATGAACGCCATTCCCGTCAAGACATCCGACTTCGAATGGACCCTCGGCTTCAACTACACTTGGAACACATCTAAGATTACTAAGCTCAACACCATCGACAGTGAGAGCAACTACGTCACTACCGGCTCTATCTCAGGCATCGGCAAGTATGTACAAGTGTTCATGGTTGACAAGCGCCCCT
>JAZQPG010000143.1:0-6779 GCA_045628365.1 Sodaliphilus sp.
CCCAGAGCAATCTTCTTGGGAGTTGAGATTTCCTTGCCTTTCTTAGACAGAGCAGCAAATACAATCATGATGATGGGAGTGAGCACAATCACGAAGAACGGGTTGATGCACTGCCAAATCTCGGGAGCGATAGCGTTAGTGTCGCAGAAGTCGCGAGCGAATACCGAGAGTGACTGGCCGTTCTGGTGGAATGAGAACCAGAAGAAGATGGCAACGCCGAGCACTGCGAACAGAGCGTAGAGACGCTGTCTGATTTCCTTAGCATCTGAAGCAACTTCGGCCTTAGTAGCCTGTGCAGCTTTCTCCTTCTTAACGGGATTGGGGAGCACCTTGCGTGTAGCCACGAAGATTACAAGTGACAGGATCATTGCAACTGCCGATGCGATGAACGAGTAGTGCACACCTGTGTTGAAGCTCTCGAGGTAGCTAGTGCAGAATGTAGTCATGTCGCCTACCTGGCCGCCATCGATGGGCGAGCCCTGTGCGAGTGTGTTGAGGTTCTGCATGTCGTCGGGCTTGAGGGTGTTCTGCAGGAAGCCGTGGCACAGGCGGGGAAGGTCGGCGTTGTAGATGAAGCCGTCGAGCTTGAGCATAGCGCTGCGCAGCAGGGGAGCCACGAAGGGAGCGATCACACCGCCAATGTTGATGAATACGTAGAAGATCTGGAAACCGCTGTCACGGCGTGACTTGGCGATAGCGAGCTCTTCGGCGCCTTTCTTGGCAGCCTCAGCCTCGTAGTTGTCATACATCTGGCCCACGATAGCCTGCAGGTTGCCCTTGAACAGACCGTTACCGGTAGCGATGAGTACGAGAGAGAAGCAAGTGAGCACGAGTACCCACATGGGTACTGCACCGGGGTTGCCGCCAAATACGGGAACTGAAAGAATCACATAGCCCAATGCCATGACGATAAGACCTGCCATGATTGTGCCCTTGAAGTTCTGCAACTTATCGGCAACCAGACCGCCAGGAAGGCTAAGCACATAGATGAGGAAATAGAATACTGCATAAATCCAGCCGGCGAGGTCATCGCTGATACCAAACTTTGAACACAGGAAGAGCAGGAGCACTGCATTCATGATGTAGTAGCCAAAGCGCTCGCCCATGTTAGATAGAGCAGCGGAGATAAGTCCCTTGGGGTGATGTTTCTTAGCCTCGACTACATAGTACACGAGGAAAGGCACAACCACCACGAGAATCGCGATGAGCATAGCCACCATGCGATTGTTGTTCCATAGATCTTGTAACATAATTCTAAGAGGTTTTATTGGTTAGTAATTTATTGCTGGGTTGAGTAGGCGAGGGCATAGGCCTTGATGCGCTTGATCATGGCCACCAGGCCGTTGCTGCGGGTGGGAGACAGGTGCTCGTGCAGCCCTATGCGGTCGATGAAGTAGAGGTCGGCGTCGAGAATCTCGGCGGGTGTGTGACCGCTCAGGGTGCGCACCAGCATCGAGATGATGCCCTTGACGATGATGGCGTCGCTGTCGGCGGTGAACTGCAAGGTGCCGTCCACGTGGTCGGCCTGGAGCCACACGCGGCTCTGGCAACCCTCGATGATGTTGTCGGCGGTCTTGTACTTCTCGTCGAGCGCGGGTAGTGAGTTGCCCATGTCGATGATCACCTGGTAGCGGTCCATCCAGTCGTCAAATCCTTCAAATTCCTCGATTATCTCGTCTTGTATTTCGTTAATTGTATTCATGCGTTGAATTTAAAAGTTTTAATGAGCAAATTTACGCATTTTTTCACAACAATGCAAGCAAATTGTAATAATATCGCTCGGTCACCCTTAATTAGGTTAGTAGGTTTGTAGCGTCCCTACCTGCAGTTCGTGACTGGGCAAAACGTTGCTTTAGCCTTTTTGCCCCCGTCCTTAAAGCGAAGCGTTCTTAAAAGTTGCTTAAAGCAAAGCAGCCCCGCCATGGTGGTGGCGGGGCTGCGGTTATCTATCGTGGAAAAGATAGTCTCGTTATTGGAAGTTCACGAGCTTGCGCTCAACCTTGAGTGCCTTGCTCAGCACTGCTGTCATTGCCGTGGGATTAGCGAAAAGGAGGCCACCACGAGTCTGTGCATACTTGTCGTTGAGCTCCTTGTTAGAGCGTGTGCGCTTGTCCTTCTCGATGTCTGTAACCTGGTATGCGTAAACTGCATTGTTACCCTTCCACAGACCTACGAACTTACCCTTAGGTGTTGCGGCTACGCGGCCAATGAGACCGGTCTCGCCGTCGAGCTTCAATGCCATGTCGCTACCGAAGTTCACTGTTGTGGTATCTACCTTAACCTTCATGAGCGAAGCATAACCGTTGAGGTCCTTAGCCTTGCCGTTGAAGTCCTTCATGAGCTTGTCGCCCTTCTTGCTGTTGCGCACCTGAGCCTCGAGGCCTTCCTTAACGCCCTTAGCGTTGTAGGGCAGGTAGTCGCCGTCATAGATTTCCTCTACTGCGATCACGATGAGCATGTCGTTGTTGTCGGTGAAGATGGGAGAAACCTGACCCTTCTTAGCGTCGAACGCCCACTTGATGGCCTTGCGGCTGTCCTTGATGCCCGAGCCGGTGTAGGGGTTCATGCCCAGCTGGGGAGTGTTAGCGGTGACCTGTGCCTCGATTGCCTGGTAGCCTGCTGCTGCTGCGTTCTTAACGAGGTCGGCAGTATTTTGGTTCTTGCCGATGAACTTCTGCAGCTTGTCGCGCAGTTCGTTGCTGGTCTTCTCGCTTGCAAAGGCGTCGTAGCTTACGGTTGCGTAGGTGATGTAAGTCACGGGAGCCTTCTTCTCGGTCACCTGCATGATCTGTGCACCCTGCTCGTTAGAAACGAGAACGAAGTATTCGCTGCCTGCACCCTCAATCTTCTTGTGCATGTCGGCGGGGAACATTGCTACCGAGATCTCCTGGTCTTTCTGACCCTGAGCACCCTTGACGTCCTTAGCTACCTCTTCAACGGTCTTGCCCTCGTTGAGCATAGCCAGAGCCTTGTCCTGAGCTGCCTTGTCACCGGGAACGCTAACGATGTTAGCCTTGACGGTGTCGAGCAGTGATTCCTGGCGCATGAGCTTGTACATCATGTGCTTGCCGTCAACCGACGCTGTTGAGTCTTCTGCTGCGAAGGGAGCGGCCTTGCCAGCGAAGAGAGCCTTAACGTTAGCGGGAACGTTGTTCTCGGCAACCTTGGCTGTGTCAACCTTTACAGTACCCAGAGCGCGCACAGCGTCAATACCTGTACCTTCTTTGAGGGCTGCGAGTGCCTTGTCGGCAATCGCCTTAGCAGCTGCCTTGTCGGCCTCGTTGGGAGCGATGTTCACAGCGATGAACTGAATCAGGCGGGTCTCCTCCTGGAGGGCATAAGCCTTCTTGTTCTTCTCCCACTCGGCCTTGATTTCCTCGTCGGTAACCTTGAAGTCCTTGTCGTTGAGTGAAGCGTAGTCCTTCTTCACGAAGTTGATGTGAGCGATGTTGCCCTCGTCTTCGAGCATCTGCTTGCGGTCGAGGTCGTTAGCCTGGATACCACCGGCGATGAGGCTCTGGAGCTTAATCATGCGGTACTGCTTAGCGATGTCCTGTGTGAGCTTGTCCCACTGGGCCTTGAGCTCGAGCACCTGCTCGGGCTGTGCGCCGAACTTAGCGGGGTTGTTGAGCATCTCGTTGAGCTGTGCAGGAGACTCTACGCCCACCTGCTGTGCCATCTGCACTGCGGGTTGAACGGCTGTCTTGCCGGTCATGAGCTCAGAAATCTCAAGGTCGGTAACGCTGATACCTACCTCTTCATATTCGGTCTCAAGGAGTTTGTCGCTGATCATGCCTTCGAGCACTTTCTGCTGACGCAGGGCCTGGTCAACACCGTTTTGCTGCTGGTTCTGTTCCAGTGCAGCTACTTTCTCGACTTCCTTCTGGAGGTCCATGTAATCAATCTTCTCACCGTCAACTACAGCTGCAGTGCTGTTGCCGTTGAAACGGCCAAGTGCTTCGACACCAGCCTCGACAATGAATGCGAGGAGGGCGCTGCCAATTACGATGGCAAGAATTTTCTTCTTTGCCCTAATTGTTTCTAATACTGCCATTTATCTATAATTTTTTGTTATTTTTTTTCAAAAACGAGCGTATTTTCGCTAAATAAACACGCAAAGATACCTATTTTTCTTGTTATGCCAAAATTGTTTGCGATTTTTTTGCTAATTTTTTGTTGTAATGGCATTTTCATGGGGGCTAGGCTATCTAAGCTCGCTGGGCTCTCTAAGTTGTCGAGGCTACTAAGCTTTCTAGGTTCTCCAGGTTGTCGAGGCTCGCTAGGTGGCTGAGGGATGCTCGATGGGGTAGTCGAGGACTTCCTTGATGCCGGCACGCATGGCGCGGGAGATGGGGCCGTCGCTCTTGAGGATTCCCAGCACGCCCTTGATGTAGTCCTCCTTGCTGTGGTAGCCACACAGGTCGGCGGCTCCGGTGATGCCCAGCAGCGGCTTGTGGTTGAACACCTTGAGGATGCCGGCATAGTCCTGGTTCTGGACCAGCACGTGGAAACGGCGGCAGGTGTCCTCGTAGGCTCCTCGCGGGTTGAGCTCGTTGACGAGGTCCAGCATGTGCTCCTCGAGGTCGCCTATCGTGCGGAACCGCATGTCGATGCGCACCTCCACGTCGTGCTTGACGCGATGGCGCACGTGCTGCAGCGCCTGCTGGCGCAGCTGGGCCTCGAACTCATTGATCACACGCTGCTTTACCTTGGTGATGACGGTGTTCTCGTTGCGGTGCTTGTAGCGTGCCACGCCGCGCACCACGGCCTCGAGCAGGAAAAAGTTCTCGACCTCGGCCACGTTGGGTACGAGGATGTTCTTCTTGCGCAGGTAGGCCACCTCCTGGTCGCTGCGGCGGTCGCGGTCCACGATGCCGCGGCTCTCGATGTGGTGGAACTTGTGCATGTCGCCAAAGGAGCGCACCACCTCGATCACCTTGTTGCAGCTGCCCAGGGGCTTGACGGTGTACTCGGGGAAGATGAGCGGGTACAGCTTGGAGTCGATGCTGTGGGTCTCGTCGCCCTCGATGAAGAGCACGGGCTTGCGGCTGCCCAGGATGTCGTAGTAGAGGGCATCGTCGAGGTTGCTGCTCGACGGCATCACCTCGTAGTCCCACGCATGGGCCGCGGGGTCAAACGACTTGACCCAGATGCAGCGGTTGTCCACGCGCGACGAGGCAAACTCCACGTCGTGGGTGTTGTAGATGAAGGTGCAGTCGGGGCGCATCTCCTCGATGGCGTTCCACAGGGTGAGCATCGTGCTGTGGTGGATGAATATCTCGGGGTCGTCGACGATGATGGCGGCGTCGGGCATGGCATAGAGCACTGCGGCGATGTGGTAGAGCACGGCTTTCTCGCCGTCGCTGAGCTTCACGGCGGTGAACTTGTCGTCGCCTGCCGTGTTGCTGAACATGAGCTTGCCGTTCTCGCGCAGCACCTTGTTCTTAGGGAACACTTCCTGCCACGTCTTGACCACGGTGTCGAGGCGGGTCTTGGGGAACTCCACACGGTCGTGCATGAGCTGGTGGGCCTTGAAGCCCATGAGCTCGCGAAACTCGTCGGTGAGCATGATGTAGGACAGCTTGTCAAACTCGTTGTTGGCAAGGTTCTGCATCAGCGGCCTCGACTCGTTGATGCGGTTGAACATGTCGTCGATCGAGCCTGGCAGCACCTCGCGCTGCCGGCGGGCGGGGTACATGGCGCGCAGTGCCGAGATGCGGTAGGCCTTGTCGCCGTAGGCCTGGACCAGCGCGTCACAGAAACGGCTTTTTCCCGAGCCGTTGGCTCC
Organism: Sodaliphilus sp.; assembly: GCA_045628365.1. Taxonomy (GTDB): domain Bacteria; phylum Bacteroidota; class Bacteroidia; order Bacteroidales; family Muribaculaceae; genus Sodaliphilus. Next base: position 5,789 of record JAZQPG010000143.1, read on the forward strand.
TATGATGGTGATTTGCCGGGCTTCTTTCAGGGTCTCGGGCTGCTGGCCGTCGATGCGGCGTGGAAGGGTAATGTCCATAGTTAGCGGTGCTTAGCGGTTAAACATGAGTGTTGCGCTGGGGCGGGGTTACACGCGGGCCAGTATCCATGCCCGCGGCACCAGCATCTGTATCTTCATCGTCTTGTCGAGGGTCTTGAGAAAGGCCGCCGCCACGTCGCGGTCGTCAAACCCCTTGACCACGACATAGTATTTCCTGTCCTGACCGCCAAAGAGGATGTAGCTGGGGAAGCCCTCCTCCTTGCGCAGGCGGTCGCGGTAGCTCTTGGCGTTGAACGACTGCTTGAACTCGGCCACCACGATGCTGTAAGGCTGGGCCACGCTGGTGCTGTCGTCATAGATGTTGGCATACATGCGCAGCAGCCTCACGCTGTCGCCGTTGATCACGGTGGTGGCGCGCACCCTCTCGGCCTGGATGGCGTTGTACACGTCGGCACCCAGTCCTTCCTTATGTTTCTCGACGGCCTTGTCATAGGCCATGCGGTAGTTGTTCTCGTTGCTGTGGCACGATGTCATGGTTGCCGCCATTGCCGCGGCGATGATGATGATGATGTAAAGTGCAGCTCGTTTCATGATGGTATGTCTATATATATATTATATATGTGTAATCAGTTGTAGGGCGGGGGAGAGGATCACAATACCTGCCCCTGGGGATGAGCCTTGTCGTCGGCCAGCTCGATGACCTGCGCGTGGGTGACATTGCCCTGGTCCAGGGTGAGGGTGATAAGCGTGCGCACCCGCTGCCAGCCCTGCCGCCCTGCCGCTCCCGGGTTCACGACCAGCACGTCGAGCGAGCGGTCGGGCATCACCTTGAGAATGTGGCTGTGTCCGCACACCATCAGCTTGGGGCGTGACAGCTGCAGCCGGCTGCGCATCCCCGGGGCATACTTGCCGGGGTAGCCGCCTATGTGGGTCAGCACCACCTTCACGCCCT
>JAZQPG010000144.1:0-50137 GCA_045628365.1 Sodaliphilus sp.
GTTCTGCCTCAGTTCATATCCACGTGAACTATTGCAAGGCAAGTGTCGAGGCAGGTCTTCTGACTTTGCTCCGTCGCCTCACGCCTTCCCGGTCATTGATGTAGTCGTCTAAATTGAGAGTCGTTACTACCAGTGGCTGTGATGTGAAGCGATAGTGTCAATAGAGGGAGCTTACAGCAGCGGGACTGTCCAGGATTTTCACCTGATTCCCTATTAATCTCTGCGGGAGAGAACCCCTACACAATTGCTTTTTCAAAATTTGCGCTGCAAAGTTAGTAATAATTTCCAAAACAAGCAAAAAAACTACCAAATACCTTTTTTCAAATATAGAATCTGTTTTTTACACAAAGCCACCTTTTAATATTATACAATAAGACAGAATAATTTTGTCAATTCAATAAAAAACATCACTTAGAGATGGGTAGTATTTGATATTTTGATTATCTTTGCAAAACATTAACTATACCTATTACTATACATAGACTCATTATGAAGATACGTTCCTTATTACTTGCGGTTGTTTTGGCCACTTGTGCTATCGCTCACGCCGACAAGGCACAGAACATAACCAACTACATCGCCACGACCTATCCATGCCAGGTGACCAACGTTGAAGTGGGCACCGACAAAGTGACAATTACAGGCAGATGTCCTGCCGACGGACAGTTTTCACTCGTTGACATCACCCCAGCCGACGAACCAACCGAAACCACTGCATGGCGCACTCTAGAACCTATCGCCGGTCAACAGTTCACCATCAGCGTTGACCGTAAGGTCAATTACGACGGCGTGGGCTATGACCGCATCCTGTCGCGATGGGCCATCGTGGAGACAACCACAGGAAGCAACGTGCTGGCTTCCCATGCCCGATACGCCGACAAGACTCCTATCCTTTCGTCGCCCGACGAGCTCATCCCGAGCACAAAGAAAGGCGTGGGCGCAGGCCTTGGACAGACCTACATGGACGACCTTGTGGAGCTGGGCGCCAAGAACATCACCTGCAACATGGTGATGAACTGGTACATCGCCAAGTCACCCATCTATGCCCGCAACATCGAGTACACCTACAACGGGCAGAAGTACTATATCAACGGCGACGAGATCGCGTCGTGGGACTGGCACCTCAAGTTCTACGAGGACCACGGCATCGCGGTGAGCGCAATCGTGCTTATCACGCCCAACTCGGTGGACCCGGCGCTGAGCGCAGTGTTCCGCCACCCCGAGAACAACGGCGGCAACTACACCATGCCTAACATGACCAACATGGAGAGTATCAACGCCTATGCCGCAGTGCTCGAATACTTTGCAAGCCGCTACAATGGCACCGGCCACGGCCGCATCAACCACTGGATCATGCACAACGAGGTAGACATGGGCACAACGTGGACCAACATGGGCACACAACCCGAAATGGTGTACACCAATGAGTACCTGAAATCCATGCGCTTGTGCTACAACATCGTGCGCCAGTATGACCAGCACGCTTCGATCATGGGTTCGTTCACCCACAACTGGACCACGACCAGCGGCGGCAACTACCCCACCAAGGCCATGCTCGAGCACATGGTGGAGATGAGCAAATGCGAGAACGACTTCCTGTGGGGCGTGGCACAGCACCCCTACCCGCAGAACCTCACTCGCCCCAAGTTCTGGATTGACGACACCTCATCCACTGCCGATATGGACACCAAGTATATAACCTTCAAGAATCTTGAGGTGATCAACGATTGGATCCTGCGCCCCGAGAACATGATAGGCGGCAAGGTGAAACGCAAACTGTTCCTTTCAGAAAACGGCACCAATTCACCCTCCTACAGCGAAACCGACCTCAAGAACCAAGCGGCTGGCGGTGCTTGGGCGTGGAAAAAGACTAATGCACTGCCAGGCATCGATGCCTTCATGTGGCACAACTGGATGGACAACCGTGTGGAAGACGGCCTGCGCATCGGCCTTCATTTCTACCCCGATGACGAGACCAATCCCGGCGGCAAGAAACCCGTGTGGTACGTGTGGCAGGCAGCCGGTACCGATCAGGAAAGCGCTGTGCTTGACCCCTACCTCGAGACCCTGGGTGTGAGCGAGTGGAAGGAAATTTTCCTCCTGCTGCACCGCGACGGCAACCAGCTCGAGAGCGGTTGTACCTATAACATTGAGGCCGAGGACTATGACAACGGCGGACAGGGAATCGGATACAGTTCGCACAACACCACTGCCGGTGACTACCGCACCGACAACGACGGAGTCAACCTCACCGCCTACACCGCCCTAATGAACGGATGGGGAATCTATGACATGGGCAACGACTGGAAAACCTATAACGGACAGTACCTTGACACTGACCAGCACATCATCTCCCGTGCCATGGCCGAGGACTACTGGGGCAGCTGGTTCACCTATACCATCGAGGCAACGAGCGACATCACGGCCAACATCTTTGTGCGCTACGCTGCGCCATGGAAGGACTATGGCAACGCAGCGGCGACAGGTTGCCCTCCAGGCCCCGACACTTACATCGTGCAAGGAGAACCCACGCTAAACTGGCCCAAACACTATGCCGGGGCAATGGTGATTTCGCTCGACGGCAAGAACCTCGCCACCACCCAGACAGCACGCCCGGTGCCCCCCGACGAATTCCAGACTCGCGGTACTAACTTCAACACTATCGTGTCACACCCCGACCAGTGGACATCGACACTCAACGGCAAACTCGAGACCGACACCCTGTGGATATGGTCACGCGCCGGCGGCAACAGCCAGCAGTCATCGGTGGTACATGACGCACCCGACTACCGCAACGTGTTCCTGTCTAAAGGCAAGCACGTCATCAAGGTCAAAGCCATCAGTTCGCCATGGAACTTTGACTGTCTGAGACTGGACTGCTACGCCCCCACATCGGGCATTACAACAATCGACGCCCCCGTTCCCGTGGTACTGACAAGCGGCAAGGGATATCTTACGGTAACCGGTGCCACAACCGACGTCGCGGTCTACTCCATCAGCGGAGCATTAATGGGCCACACCCGCGGCACCATCAACCTGCCTGCTGGCATCTATATTGCCCTCCACGATGGCCATGCCACTAAAATCAGGGTAAACTAAACAGAACAACAACCAACTTCAACCATCGGGGCGGTACCTTCGCGGTGCCGACCCGTAGTGGTTTTCATATCGAACAAAACTCACTAATCAACAAGAAACATTGTAAAAAACACCCCAAAAAGGGGTATATTTACAACAATCAGGGCGAATTTACAAAAAAATGTAAAAATTTTTCTAGTATTTACAACAACCATGAGAGCAACCGGGTGTAACTTTGCGTCAAAACAAGCAATTCATAAACTATTTATAATATAATAATAAAATAATCTCTGAAAAATTCACTAACTTTGCACGAGACAAATCTTTTTTTATAAACGAAATAATAAATACTAGAAATCATGACTATCGAAGTTACTAAAAACGGTAATATGGCCAACGTGGTACTCACAGGAAGCCTTGATACAGTAGCAGCAACCCAAGCAATGGAACAGTTCCAAAACATAGTTCAAGACGAGGTGACTAACGTGACCATCGACTGCGCCGGTGTGGACTATATTGCCAGTTCAGGCCTGCGCCTGCTGCTGATGGTGCGCAAAGCATGCAAGGCCGCCGGTGGCGAGACCACTCTCACTGGCGTACAGACCAACGTGATGGAGGTACTCACAATCACCCATTTCGACAAATTATTCAATATCATCTAAAATTGATAAAATATGAACACTAATATCAAAACATGGTATGAAACAAAGGTGGGCGCAGCAACCGAGGTAAATTCGGTCCCCATCGCCGACGTGTATAATGGTACCCCATCAGCATTAAGGCGTGCCGTACACATCATTCCCGAGAGTTCAAAACATGCCGACCAAGCACTCATGGTGACTGCACTGGCATATGTACTTGCAACATTCACCGCCGACGAGGAATCTCTGCTGGCAACCACCGTTGCCGGCCGCTTGGTACCCGTATACTGCAACATGCAGGAGACTCAGGATATCGCCAAGCTGGTAGCGACAACACGGGAAACCCTTGACGGCATGCTACAGCATGTTGCCCCCTACGACGAGATAACAACCGAGCTGGGCATCACACCCCAAGTGGCCCTGCTACTTGAGGATGTTGAAGTCCCTGCCGAAGTCAAAATAGCTATCCATGTAGCTGATGGCAAGTTAGCTGTGGAATGGGATGCGGCTCTCCACAGCGAAGCAATTATCAATCAGTTTATAGACTGTTTCCTTACCGTCATGGACGAGTTTAACTCCCGCACTGAACTCAAGGACGTCATTCTCACCACGACAGAACAGCGCGCACAGCTTGACTCGTTCAACGCAGGCACGCTCAGCACAACCGTTGACAAGGGCGAGACCATCGTTTCACTGTTCAAGAAAACAGTTACCCAGTACCCCGACAACGTGGCAGTGGTGTTCGGCGACAAGCGCATCACCTACCGTGAACTCGACGAGATGACCGACCGCATAGCATCTCACATCACAGCACCCGTGGTAAGCATTATCATAGGCCGCAGTGAGAACATGATTATTTGTGCACTGGCAGCCACCAAGGCAGGAGCTGTGTATCAGCCGCTCGACCCCAGTTACCCGCAGGAGCGACTCAACTTCATGGTTAAGGACAGCGGAGCAACGCTGCTCATCGCCGACCGCAACCTGCGTGACCTGGTAAACGAGTTTGAAGGCGAGGTGATGTACACCGACGAGTTCGCCGGCATGGCACTCGACGAGAACGCCCCCCAACACGACATCAAGCCCGAGGATGCCTTTATCCTGCTCTATACTTCAGGTTCTACCGGCGTGCCCAAGGGAGTCATACTTGAGCACCGCAACCTTGTGGCATTCTGTAACTTCTATCGTCGTTACATGCAACTCGACGTCAACAGCCGTTTGGCAGCATACGCATCATTCGGCTTTGATGCCAACATGATGGACACCTACCCCGCCCTTAGCGCAGGTTCGTCAGTATATATCATACCCGAGGACATGCGCCTCAACCTTGACGAGATCAACGACTACTTTGCAGCCAACGGCGTCACACACGCATTCTTCACCACACAAGTTGGTCAGCAATTCTGCATCGCTTATCCCGAGCACCCCACACTCAAGCATGTGTCGATGGGTGGCGAGAAGATGGCAAGCATCGAGCCCCCTGTGAACTACAAGATGCACAATCTGTACGGTCCCACCGAGTGTACTATCTTTGTCACCATCTGTAAAGTAGAAGAGAAAGAGCCCAACATCCCCATCGGTCCCAGCAACGACACTGCACCCTGTACCATCGTCAACAAGTATGGCCAGCAGGTTCCTGCCGGAGCAGCAGGCGAACTCATCATCCACGGAGCCCAGGTGGGCCGTGGTTACCTCAACCGTCCCGAGAAGACCGCCGAGGTGTTTGGTGTATTCGGTCCCCACTCTTACCGCACCGGCGACATTGTGCGCTACCGTGAGGACAGCAAGATTGAGTTCGTGGGCCGCAAGGACGGCCAGGTGAAGATACGCGGTTTCAGGGTTGAGCTCAAGGAAGTCGAGGCAATCGTGCGCGAGTATCCCGGCATCAAAGACGCAACCGTACAGGCATTTGACCTCGAGAGCGGCGGCAAGTATATAGCAGCTTATATCGTGAGCGATGAGCAAGTCGACATCAACGCCCTCAACAACTTCATCCTGGAGCAAAAGCCCCCCTACATGGTTCCCGCAGTAACAATGCAGATCGACGCAATACCACTAAACGTGAACCAAAAAGTAGACAAGAAGAAACTTCCCAAGCCCAGCGACGTGCAGGCACAAGACAACATTGTCGACGAAGCACCCCACACACTCAACGTGTTGGAACAGCGCCTAGTGGACATCGTTGGCAAGCTGGTGGGCAACACATCCATCCCCGTTGCCACACCGCTAAAGCTTTGTGGACTGTCGTCAATCCTGGCAATGCGCCTCGCAATTATGCTCAAAAAGCAGTTCGCACTGTCAATGACCAGCAAGGAGATACTTGCAGGAGCATCTATACTCGACATTGAGAACGCAATCATGGACCAATTGCTCAATGGTGGCATGACTGCCAAAGAGAGCAAGGCCGAGGAGCCTGCGGCAAACGTGACAAGCGCTCCGCTCACCTACGCACAGCAAGGTGTATACATCGACTGCCTGCGCAATGCCGACACTACGCTTTATAACATACCGGTGGAACTTGACTTCCCCGAGGGCACAGAGCCCGGCGACATCATAGCCGCCATTAAAGCCACTGTTGAGGCTCACCCCAGCTTGTCGTTCACCTTTGACTCAATAGACGGAATCCCCAGCCAGATATTCACACCGTTTGAACTCAACATTGAGCCCAAAACCATTGATAACGGCAACTGGGAGACATTTAAGCAAGACTTCATACGTCCGTTTGACTTAAAGGAAGGTCCTCTTGCACGTTTTGAGGTAGTGACCTGCGACGGCCAGGTGCGCCTGCTCTTTGACATACACCACCTCGTGGCCGACGGCATGTCGATAGACCTCTTCATCAACGATTTGCTCAAGGGCATCGAGGGAGGCGAAGTAGAGGCCGAAGGTATGACCTACCTGCAGTATGCACTCAAGCAGAAGGCCGACGAGGCAACTCCGGCATTTGCCCAGAGCAAAGCATTCTTTGCCGAACAACTCAAGGACTTCCAGAACAGCACCGAGATACCTGCCGACAAGAACGGAGAGGCATCTGATGGCAACCTTGCTGGCGTAACAGTTCCCGTCAACTTTGAGGCTGTGAACCAATACGCCACTCGATTGGGAGTAACACCCGCAGCCGTATTCCTTGCAGCAACCTACTACACCGCTGCACGTTTCACCAATAGCAAGCAGGTTTACCTGGGCACGATTTCAAACGGCCGCAGCAACCTCGACATCTCTAACACAACAGGTATGTTTGTGGGCACCTTACCACTGGCAAGCCTCATAGGCGACCAGAAGGTGGACGACTACGTCAAGCAATGTGGCGAAAACTTCGCACTGACACTGGAGAACGAGAATTATCCGTTCCTGCAGATCTCAGCCGACTACGGTTTCTCGCCCAACCTCATGTATGAGTACCAGCGCGGTGTCCTCGAGGAGTATCTGCTCAACGGCAAAAAGGTTGAACAACAATTACTCTCGCTCGACAAGCCCCGCTTCAAGACAACAGTCAAGATTGAAGACGAAGGCGTTAGAGTGGAATACAACGATGCATTCTACAACGAGACCACTATGCTCAGGCTGGCACAGTGCATCAGCACCGTAGCCGAGCGCTTTGCCGCTAATACAGGTACACTCGTTAAGAACACTAGTATCCTCACTGCCGAACAGGATGCCGAGCTGCAATCGCTGCGCCACACATGCATGGACGACAGCGCCATCCGCTTCAACCTGTTCCACGAGAGCGTTGAGTACTGGGCACAGGAGACCCCTGACGCAACAGCACTAATAGCGACAAACGAGACTCTCACCTACAAGCAGTTTAACGAGAAGGCTAATCTGCTGGCTCACGCACTGATAAGCCGTGGAGTTGAAGCCCACGACCGCGTGTGCCTGTTGTTGCCACGCCGCAGCTGGCACATGATTGCCATGTTCGGTGTGATGAAAGCCGGAGCAGCCTATATACCCTGCGACCCCGAGTATCCCGCTGAACGCATTAACCTTATCACAGACGACAGCCATGCCAAGTTTGTCATCACGACCAAGGACAAGATGGAGCCCTACGGAGAACGCGCGCTTGACGTAGAAGCATTGCTTGCCGAGGACCATCCCGTCAGCAATCCTGGCGTCAAGATTGACTCGTCATCCCTAGCCTACCTCATTTACACATCAGGTTCAACAGGTCGTCCCAAGGGCGTGATGCTGCACCACCGCGGCATATGCAACTATCTCACACCGCACCCCGAGAACCGTCACATCTATGCATTTGTCAATGAGTGCAAAGCAATGATGGGTATCACAACAGTATCGTTCGACCTCTCGCTCAAGGAGCTGGGCGCTACGCTCTACAACGGCAAGACACTTGTGCTGGCCAACGAGCAGGAAATCATGGACCCGCAGATGCTCGCCGACCTATATAACCGCACCGGTTGCGACGGCTTCAACGGTACTCCTTCACGACTCAAGACATTCCTTGAGTTACCTGCATTCCAGGAGGTTGTGAGCCGCCTTAAGGTTATCATCCTGGGTGGTGAGAAGTATCCGGCAACACTGCTGCCTCAATTGCGCGAAATAAGCAAGGCACGTCTGTTCAACACTTATGGCCCCACCGAAATCACAGTGAGCAGCAACGTGGGAGAACTCACCAACAGCGAAGCAGTTACAGTAGGTCCTCCATTGCTCAACTATCATGAGTATGTAGTCGATAACGACCTTAACGAGCTCCCTGTGGGCGTCGTGGGCGAACTCCTCATTGGCGGCTTAGCTGTGGGTAAGGGTTACAACGACCTGCCCGAGAAAACTGCCGAGGCATTTATCGAGTACAACGGCATGCGCTGCTACAAGAGCGGTGACTACGCACGCTGGAATCCCGACGGACAGGTAGTGATCCTGGGCCGCAAGGACCACCAGATCAAGTTGAATGGTCTGCGCATCGAACTCGGTGAGGTTGAGACCGTACTCAACAAGCAACCACAGGTTAAGGAAGGCGTGGTGATGATCAAAAACCTCGAGGGACACGATCACCTCGTTGCCTACTTCACGTCGCCCGAGGCCGACGTCGACACCACCGTGCTTAAGCAGCAGATGGGCAAGAGCCTCACCCACTACATGGTTCCCACCATCTTCGTCCAACTTGACAAGATGCCCATCTCGCCCAACGGCAAGACCGACCTCAAGGCTCTCCCCGAGCCTTCACTGGGCGACCGCGAGTATGTCGAGCCCGCTAACGACCTGGAACGTTTCTTCTGTGACACGTTTGCTAAGGTACTTGAGCGTGAGCAGGTTGGTGCAACCGACAATTTCTTCGAGATAGGCGGTACTTCACTCGTGGCAATACGTATCGTAATGGCTGCAATGCAAGCAGGATACAAAATTGTATACAAAAACGTCTTTGACTGCCCCACTCCGCGCGCTTTAGCCACTCTGCTTGGGGCCGAAGCTCCTGCCGATGCACCTGCACCAAAGAAGAAAACAGCCGCAGCAGCGACTCCAGGTGTAATCGAGAACAGCAACGATCCCGAGGCAAGCAACTATGACTACACCCGCATCAACGAGGTGCTCAGTCACAACAATGCCGAAAACTTCAAGATGGGCGAACTGAGAGCTCTGGGCACCTGCATCGTGACCGGTGCTACCGGCTTCCTGGGCATCCATGTAGTCAAGGAGCTCATCGAGCGCGATGATGTAGACGACATCTACTGCATGGTGCGCAGCAACAAGCGCCAGACAGCAGACAGCCGCCTGCGCACACAGTTGTTCTACTACTTTGGCAACACCTACGCCGAGCTTATGGGAACCCGTGTCCACATCATCGACGGCGACGTGACCAAGCCCGAGTGTCTCGACGTGGTTCCCGTTAACGACATCAAGGGCAACATCACCGTGATCAACTGTGCGGCCAACGTGAAACACTTCTCGGCAGGTACCGACATCGAAGATATCAACATAGGCGGATGCCAAACCTGCATAGAGTTCTGTCTCAAGCATGGAGCACGCTTCATCCAGACATCTACCCACAGCATCGCGGGCAACACAGTGAGCGACATCCCCGGCCAGTCGCACATCCTCACCGAGGATCAACTCTACTGGGGACAGGAACTCAACAACCAGTACACCCACTCTAAATTCATTGCCGAGCGTAACGTGCTCGAGGCCGTGGCCGAGCGGGGACTTGACGGTAAGATTGTACGCCTGGGTAACCTGAGCGCTCGCAGTACCGACGGTGAATTCCAGATCAACTTCACCAGCAACTCGTTCATGGGACGATTGCGCGCACTGCAAACGGTGGGATGCATGCCTTACTCGATGTGCTCGGGCACTGTGGAGTTCTCGCCCATCAACGAGGTAGCTCGTGCCGTGGTACTGCTGGCCACACTGCCCAGCGAATACACAGTGTTCCACCCAGTATGTGCACAGCGCCAGTTGTTTGACAACGTCATCGTGTGTCTCAACCGCCTGGGCATCAACATCAAGACTGTTGAGGACAGCGTCTATCAGCAGGCACTCATGGATGCGATGAACGATCCCGCCAAGGCGCCCATACTGCAGAGTCTCATGGCATATGATGCCAGCGGCGACAAGTATGTGGTTGAGAACAGCGATAACAACAGCTACACCTTCCAGGTGCTCATCAGGCTGGGATTCCGCTGGAACTTCACCACATGGGACTACATGGAACAGTTCATCAAGGCAATCCAGGAACTCGGATTCTTTGATGACGACTACCAACGTTAATATCTACATTTAATCAACCCTATGCCTCCCGCCCCACTCAGGGCGAGGAGGCATTACGGGTTATATAAAGACTGCTAGATGAACAGACTAACGCAATTACTCAAAACTGCAAAATACGGGTTCGAAGCACGAATGACATTGCACATTGTTGCAACAGTTATCATTGTGTCACTGATAATGACTGCAATCGCCGCATCCATGTTCGAGAAAACTTATGAGCAAAACCTCAACCACGAGCTGGATGATGCCATCGAAACCACCGAGCGTTTCATTGATTCCGAGATTGCTAAAATAGAGACGGCAGCCAACACGGCAGCCCAGCTATTTGACTACGAGACCAACGACAAGAAGGTAATCGACAACATCATGATCCACTCGCTGAAGGGCAACCCGGTCCAAGTAGCTTCAACCGTTATTATCTATAAGGGAAACAGCAGCAATGAGAATCTATATGCGGCCGTATCGGTGGATGGCAAAATCGACACACTCAACACCACCCCCGAGAATTTTAAAATCCATAAAGACGATTCCTGGGAAAGTTCCTTTGTCAATGGAAAAAAATACTGGTCACTGCCTTATCATGTCAACTACAAGAACAAAGAGAAGGTCAACCTGCTCACTTACAGCCTACCCATCTACAACAAACATGGCAAACGCTGCGGCATCTACTGTGCCAGCATCACCCTTGACTGGCTCACCAAGACCGTAATCAAGTCAAAGATCACCGAGAACATCGATGTCGCTATCGTTGCCGACAATGGCAAATACCTTGTCAAACCAGGTAAAATCATCGAGGGAATTCCCCAGGAAGACCTTATCGTCAGGAAAAGCCGCAACGAACGCCTGGGATGGAACTTCATCATTTCATCACCACACTCATCCATCACACACTGCGTGTGGAAGGCTGTGTGGAAAATAGTGGGATTTGCCACGTTGCTGATCCTGGCTCTGTGCATCTCGGTTATATACAGCGTGCGACACATTGCCCGACCCTATGTCAACGAAAATACGATCATTGCACGTGACAAGGCTGCTGTCGACAAGGAGGTGTCAATCGCATCACGCCTGCAACGCGAGTTGCTCCCCGAACCAGCCGAGCATAACAGCAAGGTGGAGATAAAGGCTTTCCTTAAACCCGCCAAAAACATCGGTGGAGACCTCTATGACTACACCGTGCGCGACGGCTCGGTATACTTCTGCATCGGAGACGTATCGGGCAAGGGAGTGCCGGCATCACTGTTCATGGCCATGACCACGGTGCTGTTTCGTCACTGCATAAACGAGGAACATCTCACCCGACCCGACATCATCGCCAAACGCATCAACGACACCCTGTCGCTCGAGAACAAGCAGTGCATGTTTGTTACCTTCTTCGTTGGGTGCCTTGACCTGACCTCAGGCGAGCTGCAATACTGCAACGCCGGCCACAACAGCCCCGTGCTTAACGGCAAGTTCATGCCTCGGGGAGACAGCATGCCACTGGCCATCATGCAGGAGTCGGAGTATGAAGCCGAGACCATCATCCTGGAGCATGGCACCACTTTGTTGCTCTACACCGACGGTGTCACCGAGGCGACCGATATTAATGGCAACTTCTATGGAGACGACAAGCTGCTGAAACACTTGCAGCAACTAGACAACACATCGGCCGAGGATACAGTCCTCTCTGTGGCACAGTCAGTTGACCAATTCGCCGATGGAGCTACCCAACACGATGATATCACTTTACTTTCAATTCGATACAAATAACAAGACAATACACAATTATGAGGAAAACTACGTTACTCGCCGCAGTGGCAATAGTGCTAAGCACAGGCAACATCAGCGCAGCAACACAAGAGCGTGTCTATAATGTCGAGGGAACCTCACTGCAACAGACGCACACCGCATTTGACATGCTCTCCCTCATCCCTGGAGTCACCTTTGCCAGCGAAGCCTTCCAAGTCACAGCCTATGGCAAACCCGACATCTACATCGGGCAGCGCAAACTCAACAACTATAGCGAGCTGAGGCAGATGCCGGCAAGCTATGTCAAGGATGTTAAGGTGATCACTTCGCCCAGTGCCAAGTATGGCAAGAACGCGCAGGCAATCATCATCATAGAGCTCGTTGACGAACAGGCCGAGAAACTTAGCGTCAACAACAACCTCAAGTTCACGATGAGCCACTTCTTTGCACCTAGCGACGAGCTCTCGCTCACCTACAAGCGCAGCACCTATAGCCTGGGGGCAATGGTGGGTATCACTGAGGAACGAAGCCGCACCCACGAAGAGAATTTCACCCACAATTACAATTTCACCAACAACACGATTTATCTCACGAGCAGAGACCACGAACTGGGAAATCCCTACAAGCATGCACAAACTCTGTCAGGCAAAATCTTTGCCGAGTACCTTTTCTCTCCTGACCACAAGGTCAATTTCCACTATTATATTGACTGGAAACGCCGCAACGATAATAATAACCACCTCGACATCACCAACACTTACAAGGCCGACGAACAAGGTGTTATCCACAGTGGTACACCCACACGGAGCGACACCGTTTGCTCCTTCCAAACCGGTGCGATAAGATACAACGAAATCAACCTTGAGTACACAGGAAAAGTGGGCAACGTGGCATTCAACGCCGGTAACAACACCACGTGGAACACCACGTTCTCACACAAGAAGAAGTATAACATAGTCAACACCCAACAAGGGCCACTGTTCTCACAGACAACTGAGCCTAAGAGTGAAACACTGTCGCGAAGCTATCTCACGGCATCATTGCCAGTGGCACACGGCACAGTGAGTGCCGGAGGAGAACTCACCTTGAGGGAAACCGATATAAAATTTGACGACTCGATGAAGAAAAGAGACTGCACACATGGCGACATTAACGAGGATAACTACGCAGTCTTTGCACAGGCTCAACAGACCTTCGGCAACTGGACAGTGGCAGCAGGCGTGCGCTACGAGATGTCAAAGTTCAACTACAGAGCCCAGCCCGACGACGACGGCGCAGCCCTGGTGTTCCCCGAGGGATTTGAGTTTGACCGCGACTATGACCACCTATACCCTAACGCCATAGTAACATACACTGCAGGCGACAATAAATTCGCGTTGTCCTATGACCGCAGTTATAACCGCTTCAACATGGGCAACATCAGGATACACATCATGCCGGTGTTCAGGGTCGAGGACTACATGCTGCACACCGAGCGCATCAGCACCACTTCACTCTCGTGGAACCGCAAGTGGATAGGGGCAAGTGCAACCTATCGACACTATGATGCCCCGTTGTGCCACACCACCAGCGGCAGCGTTGACTACAACGGCAACAGCTATGACGCCCTGGACCTCAGTTTCAACTTATCGCCCACTGTGGGCCTTTGGAACCCCGCATTCACAGCCAACCTCCACAAGCAGTGGTTTGAAATGCTCATGAGCGACGGAAGCTCAACTCTCAACACCCCCGTGCTCACACTGCAGCTCAACAACTCATTCACCCTGCCACAAGGGTGGTTCCTGCACGTCAACGGTAACTGGCACAGCAAGGGTTTTGACCGCAACGTGAGATATTATTCGTGCAACTTCCAGCTCGATGCATCGCTGCAGAAGACTTTCCTGGACAACAAGCTCTCGGTTGAACTCATCGGCGCCAACCTGCTACGCAACTCCTGGGACGACGTCACCATCTTTACCGACTATCGCAAAGGTGCCAACAAAGGTCACAAGAACCTTGTACAGCGCGTAGTGACTCTGTCACTCGTTTACACCCTGTAACAAAGTTACCAGCAAAACGAGCAATAAGTACACTAATTATCCCAGAAAGGGCATTAAGGCCTGTATAAGATTTTAGATTATCATTGTGTCAGGATTTACGCTATATTGAACGAACATAGGGACTCCTATATGAGCGAAAGATATGCCTATGAGAAGCAAAATATTGTCAATTGCTCCTAATGCACTTTCTGAGATTATTCAGGGACAATGCCAGCTAGTTGGCATTGTCCCTGAATAATTTATAATATACCCAACGGTAATTAGTTGCTCATGCGTTTCAAGACGTTGTAACTGGGAAGGACACCAAGCTCACCCGCCTTGCTCAGGTCGGCAACACCACGCTCGCGGTTTCCCATGCGCAGGTACATCAACCCGCGGTTGTAATAGGCAGCGGCAAAGTCGGGTTTAATCTCGATGGCCTTGCTGTAGCAACTGATGGCCGACGTGTAGTCTCCCATAGAGATGTAAGCGTTGCCCTTATCAAAGAGGGCATACACGTTGCGGGGCGAATACTTCAGCACGTTGTCGAGCGACGCAACCACCTGTTGCAATAAGTGGGAGTTCCCGTGCTGCTTGAGCATAGCGTTTGCGCTAACCTTGTCCGAGCCTGCATCCTCAGTAGCGTACGACTCCATGAGGAACTTCATGTAATAAGCATTGGCTAGCAGGAAATGGGCCATGGCAAAGTCACCCTTGACGTTGATGGCCGCATTGGCATCATTGATGGATGCATCAGGGTTGCGCACGAGCAAGTAGTCCAGGCCACGTGAGAAATAGTCGATGGCTCTAGGCGTAGAAGTCGACAACAATCCGTTATAATACTCAATGCTGGCAAAGTGACGTTGTATCATCTCCTCACTGAGTGAAACATCACCGCTCACGAGTGACAAGTTTCCGGGGAGCAAACGGGTGTCATTAAGTTCGGCAATCTCTTTAACATAGTATGTGTTGCCATTGAGTTTGTTATCCTGTGCATAATAGGTGAGCAGGAACACGGGTTCGGGCTCAATGTCCATGTTGTTGTTCTGGATGCGTCCACGCTGACGGTTCTCATACTCAGGCTTGATGGGATCCTCGGGAGCGACGGTTAGCATCGTGTTAAACTTCTTAATCACGTCCTCCTCGGTTTCCTCAGGTTCATCCTCGCCTCGTTCTTTACGGGCCTCGGCTACCAGCTCGGCTTGTTTTTTCTCAATATCCTTGCGCGCACGAGGCACCTCCATGGTCATCGGGTTAAAAGTACTCATGTGGACACCCTTGGATTTGAACACGGCAATCGCACGGTTATAGTCAGCCTCAGCACCGCTCTTGTCGCCCGCCTTGCGCTTGCACTCGGCGCGTGCCATGTATCCGCTTTCAAACTGCGGATATTTCTTCAATATCACGTCAAAGTCACCGATTGCAGCACGGTACTGGCCCGTCTGTATATACATGATGGCACGGGTGTAGCGTGCTACGAAGTTTCCGGGTTCTTCCTGCAGCAGGTAACTATAGTCACTGATAGCACCCTTGATGTCACCAACATCGGTGTAGAGGGAGGCACGGTTGTAGCGTGCCAGCACGTTATTAGGTCTCGCCTTGAGAACAAAGGTATAGTCGTCAATGGCCTTGCGGCGCTCTCCCACCTCGGCATACAACATGGCGCGGTTGTAGTGTCCTTCATAACTCTCGGGATCTAGCCCAATGGCATAGTCAAAGTCGGCCATGGCTCCAAAATAGTCATCAAGCTTATATTTAATGAACGCACGGTTAATGAAATGACTGGCCACGCGCGGTTCGAGTTCGACCGCAGCATCCATTGCCTTGAGTGCCTCTTCATAATTCTTGTCATTTCCGCGCATGAGCACATCAGCCTTGATGAGATAAGCGCCTGAGTGCTTGGTGTTGAGTTCAATGCTCTTGTCAATCCACTCGATCGCTTTCACCGAGTCCTGCTGTTGCAGGCACAGGTGGGCCAGCCCCAGGTACACACGTTCGTTCTTGGGGTCACGCGCCATGATGGAGCGGAATGCACTGTCGGCTTCCTCAAACCGTTTCAACTCGGTGAGGCAGGCGGCGCGGTTCATCAGATAGGACGTCTCCTTGGGATTGAGTTTGAGACCCTGGTCATAGTCATCAAGCGCCCCCTGGAAATTATCCATGTTTTGACGTGCCACGGCACGCACATGGTAGGCATTGGTTATAAACGGGTTAATCTCGATAGCTCGGGTTGCGTCTTCCTCGGCTCCCCTATAGTCCTCGAGGCTAATCTTGGCAATAGAGCGGTAATAATATGGATCGGCCAGGAAAGGTTTGGCCTTAATGACCTGGTTAAAGTACTGAATCGAGAGGATATAATCCTCATATTGCAACGTGTTGCGGCCTATGCGCATCACCTGGTCAGTGTTAATCTGCGACCATGCTGATGTCATCCCCAGCAACGCTGCTGCAAGCAGCATGATATGTCTCAATAATCTTTTCATAAATAATCTAAGCACAAAATTACTAATTTCTCACCAAGTGACAACATACAGGTTGTGCAAAAACACTTAATTATTCATTAAAAGTAGTAAACAATTTGGTCAATTAGCAATTTTTTACGAAATTTGTAAATAAATTTATCCATCAAATAACTAGACATGAAGAAATTTTTACTTTTCACTATAGCAATACTCGCAATAACAGCATCGGCAAGTGCTAATGACAAGATGAAGCGCACCCAGGTCAATGCAACCAAACACACTACCACCGAGCACACCGTTGCCGTCACCAATGCCAAGGAGCAGCTCAACGGCGAGTGGCGCATTGACTCTATCGACATGCGTCCCGTCATGGCAAGCCTTAGAGAAAACAACACCCTTGTATTTGACTTTAAGCGTGGAATGATATATGGCAATAATGGCTGTAACACCATCAACGGCAAGTTCAAGCAAAACGGCAACGAGGTGACGTTCTCTTCTCTCGAGGCAACCGAGGACCCCTGCGAGAACGATGCCCCCGACATGCTTAAACTGCTGTCGCGTGTCAAGTCGTTCACACTCGTGGCTGGCGATGACGTTGAGCGCCTGCTGCTGTTCAGCACTCTGCGCGACAATGGCTCGCCCGTAATCACAATGCGCCGCAACAACCTCTCGGGCCTGCACAACACATGGGAAGTAGAGGAAATCTTTGGCGAGAAGGAAACCGATATCAAGACGCTTATCATTGATATTGAGGCACAAAAGGTAATGAGTTACACCCTCGGAGGCAACGTGCTGTCCGGCATCATTCACATTGACCACAGCAAGGACCGAGGCGTTCAGTTTGAACAGTTTGTAGTGACAGGCAATGAAAACGATTTCACTCCCGCCGAGACCAAGATGCTCCTGGCCCTGGAGGAAACTATGTCTTACCGCCGACTGAACGACAAAGAGTACCTCCTGCTCAACAAGGAAGGCGTCACTGTCATGAAGATAAAAACCATCCCTCCACGCCGCATCAAGAAGTAAGAACGATGCCACTCGCTATCATCTAGGAAATCTTATAACATTTATTACATAAAAGAAATGAACAAACTACGTATTGCAACAATCATTTGCTGCATCATGTTCTTCGTATCGTGTGAAAAGGGTTCTGATTCAGTAGATATCAGTGGTATAGTGACCGATATCGACAGTTCAACCCCACTCATTGATTGCTCAATATCTCTTGACGGGAAAAAACTGGAAACCGCTACTAATTCTAGCGGACACTTCTCCATCGAAGGGGTAAGCAACGGAATTCACACCATCGTTGCCGAGCGCAGCGGATATGCCCGCACTGAGAAACAAATCGTTGCCAACTCCAACAACCGCACGGTAAGCATCGAAATGAAGTGTACTGCACCCTATTCGCTGCAAAGCGACAACATAGACTTTGGCGACGCAACGACCACCATATCACTGAAAGTATACAACAACAGCGACAACGACTGTGACGGCAACCTGATATCGCTCCCCTCATGGATCAACACAGGCTCGCCCAACTTCTATATTCCCAAACACAGCTACAAAATCGTTGAACTAAAGGCTAACCGCAGTGTCATCCCTATAGGCAATTACCAGCATACTTTCAATGTGGTGTGCAGCCGCGAGGGGTCCGATCCTGTTGAACTTCCCGTCACAGCCAAGATTTACAGGATACAGGCTGGCTTACCCGCAGTAACCATTAACGACGAAGTGGGCGGCATCACTAGCAACTCACTCACTCCCTCAGCAAAAATCACCGCCACCGGCGGAACGGAAATCATACGATATGGTTTCTGCTGGGCAACAGACCACACCCCAACTATCGATGATACAAACGTAAACCTGGGCAAAACAAGTCAAACCATTAGTTTTTCACACGTCATCACCGGCCTCTTGAGCGAAACCACCTACAAAGTGAGAGCCTATGCCCAGAACGCCGACGGCATCGCCTACAGCGAAGTTATCACTGTAAAAACCGACAAAGTGAAAACCGACATCTGGGACGGTAGCACCGCGTCTAAGTTTGCCGGCGGTAGCGGCACCATAGGCGATCCCTACAAGATTGCAACCGGAGCACAGATGAGCTTGATGAGAGGCTACACAAGTTCCCACTTTGTCCTCGTCAACGACATCGACCTCAACGACATCAACTGGAAACCAGGAGACTTGTCGGGAACATTCGATGGCCAAGGATTCACTATCAAAAACCTCCACGGAGAAAACATTGAATACGGTGGATTATTTGACACACTTAATGGAACAATCATGAACCTTACAATCAAAGGTGTAAAAATAAACATCCAGGGTTCAATTGGAATTGTAACACAAAATTTAATGGGGAAAGGTAAGATAGAAAATGTAAATGTCATTCTTACACCCCAATCCTACGTCAAAGGTGGCGATAAAGTAGGAGGCATTATCGGCAATTCCGATTATTCCCTGAGCGGAGAAGCAACAATATGCGAAAACTGTACCGTAATTTCCGAAGGAAACACTACAGCCATTACAGGAGAAAACTATGTGGGTGCCATTTGCGGTTACATCCGAAATGGATACAACAACTACATCAAAAATTGCAAAGCCGAAGTTAATATTACCGCTACTAACAATATAGGCGGCATCATCGGTTATGGCAAAGAAAGTATAATCCAGAACTGCTCTTACAAGGGAGACATTACTGGCGGCAATACCATTGGAGGCATAGCAGGATACATCACTAGCACAACCTCAACTTACAGCATCGTTGCATGCATGGCCCGAACTAACATCAAAAGTAAAACCAACGGGGAAGCAGGAGGACTATGCGGTGACATGCAATATGCTGCCTGTTTAGCATGTTACACTGACGGAACAATCAGCACCTCATCTAGCTATATAAGTCCGTTTATCGCTTACTCTAGCATTGGTGCCACGGCCGAATTGTGCTACTCCACCATGACCGATGCTTCAAGGAGAAGCATTAAAGGAAGTAATTTCAATGCAACCACACGCAATAGTTTCACTGCCAACAGCACAACCAGCATTGCAACATTGCTCAAAAACACAGGGTCAAAGTATCTTAACTACTATAACTTTGACAACACCTGGAAGTGGACAGGAACTATTGACGGTGTGAGCTACACCCACAACTGTCCTAAACTATATTGGGAATAATCCTGCCTGCAACTTTATTTTGCAACAGTTATAGCAAGGGCTACACCATCAATGTCGAGGTGCAGCCCTTGTTATATGTGTCGCGATTACGTGTTTGTTACCAGATTGCAACGCGGTCCTGGGGAGCGCGGAACATCTTGTCACCTTCCTTGATGCCGAATGCCTGGAAGAAAGGCTCGAGGTTGCGGATTGCTACGTTCACACGGTTTACGCCCAGTGAGTGGGGATCAACCTTGGTGCGGCGCAGGATTTCCTCCTTAGTGATGTTTGCAGCCCAAACGTTGGCATAGCTCAGGAAGAAACGCTGGTCACCGGTAAAGCCGTCGATCTTGCCGTCACCCTTACCTTGGTCAGTCTTCTTGAACGCACTGTATGATACACGCAGGCCACCGTGGTCGGCAATGTTTTCACCCATGGTGAACTTGCCGTTAGCGTGAACATCATCGGCAACGATCTCAGCGCTGTACTGTGCGCCCAGCTTGTCGGCGGGTTCCTGGAATGCTTTGGCATCCTCCTCAGTCCACCAGTCAACCATGTCACCGTTGTGGTCAAAGCTACGGCCCTGGTCGTCAAAACCGTGGGTCATCTCGTGGCCAATAACTACACCGATTGCGCCATAGTTGCAAGCGTCATCGGCATTAGGATCAAAGTAAGGAGCCTGCAGGATTGCTGCGGGGAAGCAAATCTCGTTGCTAGAGGGCTCGTAGTAAGCGTTAACAGTTTGGGGAGTCATCCACCAACGGTCCTTGTCAACGGGCTTGCCAAGTTGGCCATACTCATAGCGTGCCTCGCTCTGCTTAGCAGCCATCACGTTGGTCCAGTATGGCTTAGCCATGTCGATATCGATGTCGCTGTAGTCACGCCACTTGTCGGGATAACCGATCTTGACAGTGAAACTGTTAAGCTTAACCAGGGCGTTCACCTTAGTTCTGGGACTCATCCATGTAAGGCCCGAGATGTGTTCACCCAGGGCAACCTTGAGGTTATCAACAAGCTTCTGCATCTTCTTCTTGCTCTCCTCGGGGAAGTACTTAGCAACGTAAAGCTGCCCCACGGCCTCGCCCAGCAGTGTGTTGGGCACGTTGAGAGCACGTTTCCAGCGGGGCTGCATCACCTGCTTGCCCGACATTGCCTTGCTGTACATGTCAAAGTTAGCCTGGACGAAGTCATCACTCAGGTAGTTAGATGCCGCATCGATGAGACGGAACTGGAGATAATCGCGGATGGCGTCCTCCTTGAGGCTGCCAAGCATCTCGTTGGCCTTCTCGAGCGACTTGAGCTGGAACACGCACACCTTATCAACATTCTTCACGCCGATTGCCTGGAAATAAACGTCCCAGTTGATATTGTTGTAACGGCTCTTGAGTTCGTCAACGGTAACGAGGTTATAGAGTTTGCTGTAGTCGCGTGTTTCCTCGCGTGACATAGCCACCTGTGCAAGCGCGATTTCAATGTCCATCACGTTCTTGGCCATCTTCTTGGCATTGCCCTGCTTGTTACCCACGAGCATGAACGACTTGACGATGTAGTCGTTATAAGCCTTGCGGATGCGGGCTGTTGATTCATCATTCTCAAGGTAGTAGTCACGGTCGCCCATGCCGATGCCACCCTGCGAGAAATAAAGCAGGTTAACGGTTGAGTGCTTGAGGTCGGCCATCACCTGTGAGTCAAAGAAAGGACCTGCGATGCCGTTGTGCATCCACGCGATGATAGAGGTGAAGTCCTCGCGTTTAGCATTCTTGATGCGTGCCAGGTCGTCGACCAAAGCCTGGAAACCTTCATTGTTGAGGCGCACGCTATCCATACCCAGTGCATAGAGGTCGCCCACCTGCTGCTGGATAGTGCCGTGCTTGTGGCCAGTGCCCAGGTTCATGATGATATCCTTCACCTGCTCACGGCTGTTCTCGGCCAGCTGGTCAAAGGTACCGAAACGTGCATACTGCGGATCGAGGGGATGAGCCTTCATCCAGCCACCACAGGCATACTTGTAAAAATTCTCTCCGGGCGCTACCGATGTGTCAAGGTTGGCAGCATCGACACCCTTAGGGGTTTGAGCATTCATTGTCATTGATAATACACAAGCCAATGATAAAAATAGACCTTTTTTCATTGAATTATTATTAAGTTTTTGATTAGTTATCTTGTATCAGTTCACTCGCTTCTTCCCACTCTACCATTGTATCTTCAAGTTCTTTATTAAGCTGGGCATGACGGGTGTAGATATCGGGATCGGATGAGGCTCCAGTTGCGAGTTCATCCTCAATTTCCTGTATTTTTCCTTCCAGTTCGTTGATGCGTTCCTCAAGTTGCTTCACGCGCTTCACTGCCTGCTTGGCCTTGCGGTCACGTTCTTTCTGCTCCAGGTAGCTCAGTTTGCCGGCCGAGGGGGCAGCTTCGGCGGGAGCAGCCTTAACCACGTCTTTCACCTCAAGTTGCTGCAATGAATCAAGTTTCTTCTTCTCCAGGAACTCATAGATGCCGCACAAGTGTTCCTTCACTACCCCATCGCCAAACTCATACACCTTATCCACAAGCCCGTCAAGGAAATAGCGGTCGTGAGACACAACTATAACCGTGCCGTCAAAGTCCCTGATAGCATCCTTGAGGATATCCTTGGTGCGCATGTCAAGGTGGTTGGTGGGCTCATCGAGGATGAGCAGGTTCACGGGTTCAAGCAGCAAGGCTATCATTGCCAAGCGGCTCTTCTCACCACCCGACAGCACCTTCACCTTCTTCTCGCTTGCCTTGCCGCCAAACATGAAGGCACCCAGCAGGTCGTTGATGCGGGTGCGGATGTCGCCAACTGCCACGCGGTCGATGGTGTCGAAAACCGTGATTTCGCCATCGAGCAGCTGCGCTTGGTTCTGAGCAAAGTAGCCTATCTTGACGTTATGTCCAATCTTGAGGTCACCACTGTGCTCAATCTCGTTCATGATGCACTTTACCAGCGTGGTCTTGCCGGCGCCGTTCTTACCCACGAAGGCTACCTTCTCGCCGCGCTTGATAGTTAACGTCACGTCGTGGAACACGTTGAGGTCACCATAATCCTTGCGCACACCGTCGGCTATGACAGGATAGTCGCCCGAACGAGGTGCAGGAGGGAACTTCAGCCTTAGCCTAGAGTTGTCAACCTCGTCAACCTCAATGCGTTCAATCTTCTCAAGCTGCTTGATGCGGCTCTGCACCTGCACAGCCTTAGTGGCCTTGTAACGGAATTTCTCGATGAAGTCCTCGGTGTCGTGGATGAGTTTCTGCTGGTTCTCGTAGGCTCTACGCTGTTGCTCAAGGCGTTCCTTGCGCAGGTCAAGGAAATGGGAGTAATTAACCTGGTAGTCATAGATGCTGCCTAGGGAGATCTCGATGGTGCGGGTGGTGACGTTGTCTATAAACGCACGGTCGTGGCTCACGAGCACAAGCGCCCCTTTGCGGGTTATAAGGAAATTCTCCAGCCACTGAATTGACTCGATGTCAAGGTGGTTGGTGGGCTCATCGAGTAACAACACGTCGGGATTAAGCAACAATATCTTTGCAAGCTCGATGCGCATGCGCCAACCGCCGCTGAACTCGTTGGTGGGACGTGTGAAATCACTACGCGAGAAGCCCAGGCCGATGAGTGTTTTCTCTATCTGTGCATCTATGTTCTCGCTCTGCATCATCGCGCGGGCTTCGGTCTTGAGTGCAAGCACGTCGATGAGGTCTTGATAGCTCTCGCTCTCATAGTCGGTGCGCTCCATGAGTTCGGCGTTAAGCCTGTCGATAGACTCGTCCAGGGCATGGACATGGTCAAATGCCTTGTTCACTTCCTCGCGCACGGTCAACGTGTCGGTGAGTTCCATCTGCTGCGGCAGGTAGCCTATGGTGACATCTACAGGCCGTGCCACCACACCGCTCGACGGCGACTGCAGCCCGGCGATGATCTTGAGCATAGTCGACTTGCCCGCACCGTTCTTGCCCACTAAGGCTATGCGGTCACGCTTGTTAATGACATAGTTGATGTCCTTGAGCAACACCTGGCTGCCAAACTCCACATGCAGTCCCTGTATCGATATCATTCTTAATGCTTTTCGGTCAAGGTAAGTTGAATTATAACAGAACCTACCTAAATATAAATTTACTGCAAAGTGCTCCGAGGACGCCTACGCCCCGAAGCACTCTACTATAATTTACTGTAATATAATATATTAATAATTACGAGCAAACACTACGCGGCGCTTGCTGGGCTTGCCAGTGTAGATACACTTGCCTTCCTCTTCCTCGCCGTCCAGAGGGATGCAGCGAATGGTGGCCTTGGTCTCTTCCTTGATCTTCTCCTCGGTCTCGGTTGTGCCGTCCCAGTGAGCCAGGATGAAACCGCCCTTCTCGATCTGGGCCTTGAACTCCTCCCAGGTGTCAACCTTGTAGGTCATCTCCTCACGGTGGTTAAGAGCCTTGGTGAAGATATTCTTCTGGATATCATCGAGCAGGTTCTTAACATATTCCTCGATGCCTTCGAGCTGGGCAACATGCTTCTCCAGAGTATCGCGGCGCATAACCTCGACTGTACCGGCCTCGATGTCACGGGCACCCAGCACGAGACGCACGGGCACACCCTTGAGCTCATAGTCGGCAAACTTGAAGCCCGGACGCTTGTTGTCGGCGTTGTCATACTTAACCGACACGCCCATTGCACGCAGTTTAGCAACGATGGGATCAACCACGGCATTTACCTGTTCAAGCTGTTCGTCGTTCTTGTAGATGGGAACGATAACAACCTGGATGGGAGCCAACTTGGGAGGCAACACGAGGCCGTTGTCGTCACTGTGGGTCATGATGAGAGCACCCATCAGGCGGGTAGATACGCCCCATGAAGTAGCCCACACGTGCTCGAGCTGGTTCTCCTTGTTAATGAACTTAACGTCAAATGCCTTGGCAAAGTTCTGACCCAGGAAGTGAGAGGTACCGCTCTGCAGTGCCTTGCCGTCCTGCATCATAGCCTCAATGGTATAAGTCTCGAGTGCACCAGCGAAACGTTCGTTGGCGGTCTTCACGCCCTTAACAACGGGCAGCGCCATGAACTTCTCGGCGAAGTCGCCATATACGTTGAGCATCTCGATTGCCTTGTCCTGAGCCTCTTCCTTAGTGGCATGGGCAGTGTGTCCCTCTTGCCACAGGAACTCGGCGGTGCGCAGGAACAGGCGGGTGCGCATCTCCCAGCGGAACACGTTAGCCCACTGGTTAACGAGCAGGGGAAGGTCGCGGTAAGAGTTGATCCAGTTGCGGTAGGTGTTCCAGATGATGGTCTCGCTGGTGGGACGGATGATGAGTTCCTCCTCAAGGCGAGCGCTGGGGTCTACAACAACACCCTTGCCGTTGGGGTCGTTCATCAGGCGGTAGTGGGTAACCACTGCACACTCCTTGGCAAATCCCTCTACGTGATCGGCCTCCTTACTGAGGAATGACTTGGGGATAAGCAGGGGGAAGTAAGCGTTCTGCACGCCGCTCTGCTTGAACATGCTGTCAAGCTCGTGCTGCATCTTTTCCCATATAGCGTAGCCATAGGGCTTGATTACCATACAACCGCGCACTGCCGATTGCTCGGCGAGGTCGGCCTTAACGACTAATTCATTGTACCACTGAGAGTAGTTATCGGCTCTCTTGGTCAGGTTCTTTAACTCTTTTGCCATTGTTATATCTTTATCTTTTGTTTATTTCTTTTTAGATTTCCTTAACACGTCGTTTTCTTTGGGACGGCCTTTACGGCACAGGTCGAGCAAGCCTTGTTCCGGAACAAGGTAGATTTCCAGGCGGCGGTTTATCTTGCGGTTCTCGGCCGAGTCGTTATCAATCTTGTTGCCGTCATCGTCTACCGAAGCATCGGTATTGCCCAGGGCGTAAGGTACCACGTAGTCAACCGAGCCATGGCTCTCAATCCAGTCAAAGACAGAGTTCACTCGCCCGGTGGTAATGTCAAGCGCATACTGGTCGTTGCCCAGGTTACCGCAGTGATGCATAACCAGCATCATCTTGAACATACCGGGGACTTCTATGAAGCGAAGCAACGGTTCAAGGATAACTTCGGCCTCTTTACTGAGTTCCATTTCATTGCTTGCAAACAAATTTGACGCCGGTACAGTGAACACTATCACCTCGCCGTCGCGCATTGTCTCTACCTTGAAGTTCTTGTAGTTTTGCTCAAGCATTCTGGAGAAGTCATCTTGGAACTTCCTCAGGTTGGCTGTGACCTTCTCGTTCTCGGGAACGGGTGTCAGCAGGTTATCGTCAAGCGACAGGTCGTAGATGTCGACTTCTTCTACCTCCTTGGCTTCAGTCTCAACGCACCATGCCGTTGTCAGAACCAGGGCCATTGCCGTTAATATATAACGAAAGTATTTCATATCAATCGGTTATCGTATTAATTAACTTTCAATTTATTCGTCAAGAGTGCTCTCATAGGCAAACTCGGCCTCGACAATCTTTTCAACGAGGTCAAGGTCTACTCCGTTCTCTCCGTCTTTCTTGAGTTCTTTGCGCACGTAGGCAGCACAGGGAGCTACCTCGCCCGCATCACCATCATACTCATAGCCCAGCGACTCGTCATAGTCAAACATGATGTCAATCACCAGCTGCAGGTCGTCATCACTAACATCCTTGCACTCGGGTACTTGAATGCGGATAAACTCAATAGCTTCGTTATCGTCAAATTCTTTCATATCTTTCAATCCTTATTTTGTAATATCGTTTAAGTCAAAGTTTACAGTTCGAGCAAGCCCTGGGGCAGGTCCATCTCGATGGTGCGTGCCTCCACGTCGAGGGCCACGATGAGTTCGTCGGCAGCAGGAACAGGAATCTCATCACCGTCAGGCCTTTCCACAATAAACAGCACGTTCTCGGTTGCATCGTCCACGTCGACAATGGTTCCCACCTGAGTTCCGTCGCTGGCTGTCAGTTCAAAACCGATGAAGAAATCAATGGGCAGTTCGTCGCAGTCCTCGTCATCGCTCAGTTTCTCGTACTCGCTCTTGAGCACATGGATATCTTTGTTGACCAGCAGCGCAGCCTGCACCTCACTGGTGATGCCATCGATGGTAAGCAACGCGGTGGATGCTCCCTTGGGACGTTTCTTCTCGACAAAGAACGGGACAAAGATGCCATCAATGTCGCTAATCAGGCAAGAGAAACTATCGAGCAGATCGATGTCGACATCAAGTGTTGCCGATATCTCGCCGTTCACACCGTGGGGCTTATTGTAGCATCCTATCTCGATTATGTCGTCGCGCAGTATCATTGTCAGCTGTTATGAGTTATTTCTTTTTCTTCTTCTTTCCGCCCTGCTGAGGTTGGGGAGCCTCTTTAAACTCGTGCAGTGAGTGTGTATCCACCTTCAGGTTGATGCGGCCTTTTGAATAGAAATACAGGTCTTTGAATATCTTGGCGTCCTCCACGTCTTCCTTGTTGATTTGGAAGATGAGTTTTTTCATATGGTTGGCCAGCAGCATCACCAAGGCATCACGTTCTTCGCCCTCGTCATACTCAGCTGCACGCTCAATCATGCGCTCGATAATCTTACCATAGTGACGGAACTTGATGGGCTCGAGCTGATAATTCAGCGTTTCGGGACGGCTCTCGAGGTTATCTTTCTTGACAATCTCATAGGGGTAGTCAATGTCGAGCTGGAAGTCACTCATGATGGCCAGATGATCCCACAGCTTGCGCTTGTAGTCGGCCTCGGTCCTGTTCTCGGGGAACATGTTGTCCATGATCGACACGATGGTGTAGGCACAACGCATGCGCTCCTCGCGGTCATCAATCTCCATGCAGTGGTCAACCATCTGCTGGACGTTGCGGCCATACTCGGGCAGCAGCAGCTGTTTAAGTTGTGTATTATATGTCAGCATATATATGTTTTAACGTCAGTCTTTAATACAAATTGCAAAGTTAGTGATTTTTTTTGGCATGTAAAACCATTCACCTCCATTTTACAGCACCTTTTTGCGAGGCGTTGTGGCTTG
Source organism: Sodaliphilus sp. (assembly GCA_045628365.1). Taxonomy (GTDB): domain Bacteria; phylum Bacteroidota; class Bacteroidia; order Bacteroidales; family Muribaculaceae; genus Sodaliphilus. The sequence goes on from JAZQPG010000144.1 coordinate 27,807, forward strand.
GAATTCCTTCAAGTAAAGCGGTGTGGAGTAAGCAACGTCTATGAACTGCTTCTCACGCCACGCTTTCTCGGCCAGCGCGGTCATCTCGAGTGCCACGGGCTTGACGCCCTCGATAAACACTGCGTTGGGATGCTTGATCACGTCGCGGGCCTTGTCCGACCCGTTGCCCATGAACACCACCTTGTGGTCCCTCAGCAAGTCGGCAAACGAGTTCTCGTCGAGTATCATAGCCTGGGGCTCAACGACTGCTTCGAGCACAGCGTTGTAGCAGGCGGTGTACACCTCCATGCGGCGGGCATCAATCATAGGGACATACAGGATGTCATCCTCGTCAAAGAAGTTGTGGAACATAGTGGTTACCACTAGCAGCTGCAGCGTGTTCACTCCGATGAGTGGCAGCTCCATCCCGAATGCCAGCCCCTTGGCCTCGCTCAGGCCTATGCGCAGTCCCGTGTAACTACCTGGGCCCATGCTCACTGCAATGGCGTCAAGCTTGAGCTCACGCGTGCGCACATAGTCAAGTGCATCCTTGACATAGGCACTCAGTAGAGTGGCATGTGTCTGCCCGTCGTAGTTCTCGTGATGTTCCAGTATCTGGCCCTCGCTGGTGAGTGCCACCGAGCACACCTGGGTCGATGTTTCTATATTAAGTATGGTTGCCATATATTATCTTAGTTTCAACTTGCAAAGTTACTCATTTTTCACGTCTTAATGAAATTTCCTGACCACATTTAGTTTCGTTAACTACAATCACGCCTTTCTTTTTACCGGACAACAATGAATAACAATGAAACTGGCTGCACGGAGGTTTCCATGCAGCCAGCGTTTATATCTGTAATTACGGGAGGCGGGGTCTATTAATTATGTCGGAGCGATGTTGAGCGATGTTTTAAGCAGGTTTTTGGCATGAACTTCGTGACCGTCTGAATGTCAAAATGATGCCAAAACAGGCCCAAAAGCGATCGAAATAAATAATAAACTTTTATCAGAATTAACAGAAGCCACCGAGATTAATCCAACTTGAGGACGGCGAGGAATGCCTTCTGAGGCACCTGCACGTTACCAATCTGCTTCATGCGCTTCTTACCGGCTTTCTGCTTCTCGAGCAGTTTGCGCTTACGGCTCACGTCACCACCGTAGCACTTAGCAGTCACGTCCTTACGCACCTGCTTCACGGTCTCGCGTGCTACGATCTTGCCGCCTATGGCTGCCTGGATAGCGATGTCATACTGCTGACGGGGCAACAGTTCCTTGAGTTTCTCGCACATGCGGCGGCCCAGCGACACAGCGTTGTCTACATGGGTCAAGGCGCTCAGCGCATCAACCGGCTGCCCGTTGAGCAGGATGTCGAGTTTGATGAGCTTTGAGTCACGGTAGCCACTGATGAAGTAGTCAAACGATGCATATCCCTTGCTGATGCTCTTGAGTTTATCATAGAAGTCAATCACGATTTCGCCCAGGGGAATATCAAAGGTGAGTTCCAAACGGTTTCCCGAGATATATTCCTGCTTCACCAGTTCGCCACGCTTGGCAAGGCACAGGGTGATAATGGGACCCATGAAGTCGGCAAGCGTGATGATCGATGCACGTATGTAGGGTTCCTCGATGTGCTCTATCAGCGTGATGTCGGGAAGTCCGGCAGGATTGTGAACCTCGGTCATCTCGCCCTTCTTGTCATACACTTTGTAAGACACGTTGGGCACGGTTGTGATAACCTCCATGTTGAACTCACGGCTGAGGCGTTCCTGCACAATCTCCATGTGCAGCAGACCTAGGAAACCGCAACGGAAACCAAAGCCCAGCGCCACCGACGACTCGGGAGTGAAAGTCAACGCAGCATCATTGAGCTGAAGTTTCTCGAGCGATGCACGCAGGTTTTCAAAATCTTCAGGCTCAATGGGATAAACACCGGCAAACACCATAGGCTTAACCTCTTGAAAACCTTCAATGGCCTTGTCACAGGGGTTGTCAACGTGGGTGATGGTATCGCCCACACGCACCTCCACAGAGTTCTTGATACCCGAAATGATGTATCCCACATTACCTGCGCTCAAATCGTTGCGCGGAGCAAGCTGCAGTTTGAGCACACCCATCTCGTCAACGTGATATTCCTTCTCGGTGTTGACAAACTTCACGAAGTCGTTCTTCTTGATGCAACCATTGAGTATCTTGAAATACACGATGATACCGCGGAAAGGATTGAACACCGAGTCAAAGATGAGCGCCTGCAACGGAGCCTTGGGGTCACCCTTGGGAGCAGGTATGCGCTTCACGATGGCCTCCATGATCTCGGGGATACCCACACCGGTGCGTGCACTGGCGCGGATGATGTCCTCGGGGTCACAGCCCAGCAGTTCCACAATTTCGTCCTCCACCTCATCAGGATGGGCGCTGTCCATGTCTATCTTGTTGATGACCGGGATAATCTCCAGGCCATTATCGATAGCCATGTAAAGGTTAGAAATCGTCTGTGCCTGTACACCCTGGGTTGCATCCACAACGAGCAGTGCGCCCTCACACGCAGCGATAGAGCGCGACACCTCATATGAGAAGTCGACGTGTCCCGGAGTGTCAATCAGGTTGAGTGTATATTTAGTGCCGTCGAGCATGTAGTCCATCTGGATGGCGTGGCTCTTGATAGTAATGCCACGCTCGCGTTCCAGATCCATATCGTCCAGCACTTGAGCCTGCAAGTCCTTACCCGACACGGTGTTAGTATACTCCAGCAAACGGTCAGCCAGAGTACTCTTGCCATGGTCAATATGGGCAACAATGCAGAAGTTCCTTATCTTATCCATAATTTAGAGCATATTTTGTGCAAAGATACAAATTTTTCCCGAAACCCCCAAAAAGAAAAAAGCACCATTGTTGTCAGGTAGTAGAGAGTATCGCAGAATAAGAAATCAAATTGATATAGGGACGCCCCCATGTCGTGCGTATGCTCGTCGAGCATAATCAATCATTGAATACCACGCATCCCACACGTCCATCACAGGGAGGCAGTCCTTCACGGGATGCGCAACGTCGGAGACGTTGTGATGTGAGTAGCCCCAGGTTGGGGACGCGAAGCGGAACCTACCTGGGGTAAAACGAGGCGTCAGCAAACGTACGTCGAAGACGTTCTATTTGCCGTCATCGTAGAATACACAATCGTTCTCGAACGACATTTTCTCCATTTCGTCTTCAAATGTCGTTATCTGATGATGAATCTCCTGCCCCTTAATATAATTGATAATGTTTCCTTGGTCCTTGAACGAGCAAGTAAAAGCATAATATTCTTTGCCCCAACCTTCAAAAGAAGGGAATTTATCACGTTGAGATTTCAGCCAAATGCTAGACGAACGCTTAATCTCGCGCATAAGGTCAGACAAGGCAACCGTGGGATGCAGCTGCAGTAATATGTGTACATGATTGGCAATGCCATTCATTCTGAGCAACCTGCAATTATGCTCATTTATGATGCCATAGATATATTTGTAAAGTTCTCTTTTGTTTTCTTCATTTATAGCCATTGCGCGAAATCGCGTGCTAATGACTATGTGATAAATGGCTTTTACTGTACTCATATCTATTAAACGATACTATTTATATGATATTGCCATGAAATCAAGGACAAATACAACGTCTTCGACGTAGCGTTGGTTTTACGCTATCTACCCCCCAGGTAGTCGCTGCGCTCCAACCTGGGGCTACTCACATCAAAACGTCTCCGACGTTTCACACATGCGATGCAACACTACTGGCTAACGAGGCACAACACTTTTCTTGTCATATACACCAAGCAACACCCTCTCCGACGTCCTCTACCCCAAGGCAACCGCCCCCACCTGCCCGTGATCGTGCAAAAAGGGGTGGCGGCTTGCTCAAAATAATGCTTACTAAGAACTGCAAGAATGAGCAGAGTTTTCATTCCAGAAGCTGACTTCGTCTTCTCGGCCAAAAGCAAGAAAGCTCACTATGGCTCTCGCTGCTCCATCGGGTGTTACTTAGAGAGGCCGAGGCGCAAGCCAAGGTAATTGCGGTTGAAGTCGGACGAACGCCAGTAGCGATTAGTCAAACGGCTACTCCACTTGCCAGTGTACCAGCACCCGCCGCGATCTATTCGGCGAGAGCCACTATTGGGACCTGTTGGATTGACCTGTGATGTGCTGCTATAGAGACCTTCCCTATCCTGGCACCACTCCGCCACATTGCCACTCATGTCATAAATGCCAAGTTCGTTGGACGACATTTGAGCCACAGGCTGTGTCATGCCGCCGCTGTTACCGTCATACCATGCCACGTCATCGATATTGTTACTTCCACTATACTGGTAGTGGTTGCTTTTATTGCCACCACGGGCAGCAAATTCCCACTCGGCCTCGGAGGGGAGACGGAACTGCTCACCAGTCAACTCATTTAATTTCATAATGAATTCCTGACAGTCATTCCATGAAACGCACTCCACAGGCCGGGTACCTCCTCTGAAATGGGATGGGTTGCTGCCCATGACTGCCTGCCATAGATCTTGGGTCACCTCGGTTTTGCCAATATAATAGTCGTTTGTCAATGTAACCTCGTGAGCAGGAATTTCTCTTTCATCCGGTTTATCTTGTTCGGGAGTTGCGCCCATTTCAAATGTACCGCCCTTGACAAGAACCATATCAAACGACACGCCATTAACGTTGTATTTCTTTATAGGCACAGGTTCCTCTTGAGAGGTGTTTTCTGCAACATTTTCTATTACATTCTCTACAACTTCACCTTCATCTTCCGCTACCGACCGTGTGTCACCTTCTCTGGCATTTACCAGTATAACGGCTAATGCAACACAAACTACTCCCATCAGAGCCCACAGCCATGCCTTGTTTTCCTTCTTCACCGGCTGCGTTGTTTTCCTGATTTTTTCTCTTTCCTGTCGATTAACCCACATCTTTTCAATAGGTTTATCTACCTCCACTACCGTTGCCTCGACCAGGGTGTCATCGATTACATTACGCACAGTAGTATCGCGACTCAGGGCAGCAATGAATGCCCAGGCGGTCTTGAGGCGGTCGCGCTTGCGGCTCTTCATCGCCTGGCAGATGGCAGCGATAGCCTGCTGGCTCACTCCGCGGGCAAAGAGTTGGTCAACGGGGACGCCGTTGTTGTCAATAAAAGAGGCATTAGGCGGTGTGTTGCCTGTGAGTAGTTTAAAGAAAGTTGCTCCTAGGGCATAGACGTCGGTCTCGGGAGAGAATGTGCCCACACCGCCCAGCATGTACTGCTCTGTCGGTGCATAGCCTTCGCTGATGCCCACAGGGGTGGAGCTGGTCTGGCCTCCTGACTTGGAGTCATACTGCTTGGCTAGGCCGAAGTCGATGAGCACGGTCTCGCCTTTCTCGTTGAGCATGATGTTGCTGGGCTTCACGTCCAGATGGGTCATCTTGTGCCGGTGGATATAGTCGAGCGCCGAGGCTATCTGCTTGATGTAGCGTGTGGCGACAGGCTCAGACAGATACCATTCTTTCTTCACCTTGTCGCTGAGCGATCCGCATGGGGCATACTCCATCACGTAGTAGGCCGTGCCGTTCTCCTCAAACACGTCGATGATGCGCACGATATTAGGATGGTTGAAGCGGGCAATGTTGAGTGCCTCCTTGATAAACTTCTCGCGGTAGCGCTCTACCGTTTCTCGTGCTCCTTCGGTACCCAGTGTGACGTGGCTTGTACTCTCTTCACGGCTGCACATCTCCTTCATGAAAAACTCCTTGACGGCAACCTTGCGCCCAAGGCAGATCTGCATCGCCAGGTAGGTGATGCCGAAACCACCCTGCCCCAGCACACTCAGTATCTTGTAGCGGCCTCCCTGCAACAGAGAACCATTATTCAATGTTTGTCCCATAATGATTTTTCCTACGTCTTTAATTTATTTTACAGCACTTCTTTTTCATCGCCCGCCAAACGTGTTAGTCAACGGACACCTCGATTTACACCCTTGGTGACTTGGGTTGTGCCATCGGTATATTGTGTCACGACGATGTTAAACCCGCTGAACGGTGTGTCCGAAACCACGCCCCAGGCGTTTATGTACTTTGTTGCTACAGGCTTGCTGTCTACTCTACAAACATTGACTGCGGTATGGAATCCATGTTCAAAGATGACATCGATACGTGCTTCGGCTATGTAGTAGCGTTGATCATCATCTTTGAGTCGAGAGTTCCTTTGTGCATCCTCGGCCTCGGCATAGACTCGTGCGACATAAGTAACGATTGCTTTTTGCCCCAGGCTGAGTGGCTTGCCAGCGAAACTGTCTTGAAGCAGAAGACGCTCGTTGTCGTCGCTGATAGTACGGTAACCCAACTCCATTTCAGTAACCTTACCTATAAAGGTATGTTTCTCCCCATTGATGGCTGTCTCTTCACCATCAACAATGCGCCACAAGCGGAAATTAGGAATGCCAGTGTTATCAGCATTTACTTTAAGAGTCTCGCTGAGAAGGGACTTAAGGTCAAGGTTTGTGCAGTAGATAGAGAAATTTTCACCAAATTTGTTCACAATGGGCTCGGTCACTACATACCCCTTGGTGCCCAATATCGAGTCATACTGATAATTGATGTCAATGCTAAGGTTTGCCAGCGCAACATTCTTGATGTCACAACCATAGGTGCTGATAGTGGTTTCATCAGTGTTTGTTTTTGTATAAGCCTCAACAATGCCCACATAGTTGGTGAGTCCTTTTTGAGCATTAGTCACGTCACGGTTGTCGTCACTGACGCCCATGTCCATAAAAGTTTCGTTAGCGCCGAAACCACGTGTTTCAATAACCGTGTTGAGACCTGTATTGTCGCGCTTAAACGAGGTATAGGTACCGTCTTGGTTCTTCTGGATGCGTGCAACGTCGGTCTTGGCATCGCGGCGCAGGAGAATATCGCGTGTGGCTGAGTAGTTGTTCACACGCACATCGATGTTGGTTACTGTGCCTGCATCGAGATTATGATCAGTATCGGCCATGATTTCTTCAAGAGAATAATTAACAGCATCAACTTCAACGTTAGTCTTGAGCACAGGCACACGCACCACGTTACTGTAAGCATCACGGCTCGTGGTTTCTCCGTCGGGATGAAGGATATCAATTGCCGAGACAAATTTAACCTGGTAGTCATAGTGAGAGGCATGGTCGTTGTGCATAGTCGAAACACTGAATGCATCAAGCAGCTGCAAGCCGTGTTCACCTAAGCTCAGCTCGCTATCAGCTGTTTCGCTGGTGAAATGACCTGTAACAGCGGGATAAGCAACAGTGCTCACGCGGTTATCGTAAGTCACTGTATAGGGATATTCAAAAAGACCGGTGGTCTCGTTCCAAAACTTTTCACCCATTTTCACCATTGCAACATGCTCGAGTGGCGACCCTGCAACCTCGGAGTCAAAACGATAGAGATCAAAAGTCGTGTTGCCGTCTATCATGTTTCCCCTTAATGCGGTGCTCGGGTCAGCATTGTTGTTGGTCATAGTGATGAGGTTCTCGTAGTTATTAACCTCGTGTGCTTGGTCATAGGTGCTACTGTAGTTGCCTGTGATTGAAAGATTAAGTCGTTCAAAAGGATCGTAACCCGGTATTGACACCACATCGGTGTTGGACCACGCCTTGTTGAACTCGGTGTTGATGGGACGTCCCGAGATCTGGTAAGTGATGTCATAGCCCTTGAGTTCCTGGGGCACCGCGTAGGTATAGGTATTGGCAGTGATGCCAGTGGCGATGGGCACGGGCTGACGAACACCATTCACCACGATGTAGATGTCATACTCCTGCACGAGGTCGCTATTGGGGGCTATCTTGTCGAGCGACGACGTCCAGTCTAGCGTAACACTATACTTGCGAGAGCCATCGGTGGTTTCAACGCGGTTTTCGCTGCGAGTTGCAGTGAGTTGGATGGTATACATCAACGTCTTGGGAGCGTATGACGGGTTATACCACGTGAGGGTGTGGTTTTTGTCGCGGTAATTGTTGCTGTCGATTCTCCAGTTTTCAAAGCGATAGTCGCCTATGTAGAACACCAGACCGGTCACTTGTTTTGATTCAGTGCCCTTGCGGCCTGACATTGAGAAATAGTGGGCAGCCGATTCTACCGAGCCGCAGTCGTGCACCACGCTATAGATTTGACCATCTAGCATTTTCTTGTAGAAGTCGGTAGTCTCGATACCTTCGGCATCGGTTGTGGGGCTGAACAACTCAAACATGTTGAGGAAAGGCATCTCGGTGTATGAGCGGTAGCGGCCCTTGCTGATGAAGTAAAAACGGTTTAGGGTCTCATCAATGTTGAAGATTACACCGCTGTTGTTGGGGCCATCTCCTGTTTCAGATATGTGCACACCATTGGGAACCAGTTTCACCCACTTGATGGCTTCGGTGATATAGTCTCTTACGTTAGAGAATTGTGTTGAAAGCTTGTTAGTCCATGAGTCTTTCACTGCCACCAGGAGCAGGGTATAACCCTCGCGGTTAGGCTTGCGTCCTGGCACGCTCCATCCCTTGCTGTAATTGTTGCCATAAGGCATTGCATGATCTCTGCGTGCAGGCTCGCCATACCATGAGCCGGGAATGTCGGGGTTGCTATACACTTCCTTGATGAGCGACATGATTTGCTCGGTAGACTCTGCCTTCTCAGTAAGTTTCGTATTGGGATGAACAACGCCGTTGGCATCGGTCCAATCATACGTGAATTGCTCGTATTCGGCCTCAGTCAGTAATACAGGATTAAAAGCCTCTTGCGCCTGCATGTGAACACAACTCAAAAATAACGCTAGAAGCAGTATATTATGCAACCTTTTCATAATGTAAAATCAATTGTAACTGTTTCATATATCGCTAGTCAGTAATAGCCGACTATCAAAATATAGGGAATACATATGTTCTATGTGAGTATCGCTCTTAACAACTACTTGATGCGCAGCAAAATAACCACATTTATCACTCATATCAATAACAAAGTTACAAATTAAATTTCATAAATGGTCCGATATTTCAAAAAAAAATAATTATCAGGACTTCACACAAAGTGTGGATTTAGGCTTTTGTTTTGTACTACTCCACTAAATTCCGACTGATCTACAGCCTGCCTAAACCAACCGCAACAGACAATAAATAGTCTAAATAGTCACAAAGAAAAAAACGAACCACTATCCAGCAAATTCAAACTCTATAGCCTCCTAGTGAGAAACAGCTATGTCACTTCTACTGTCATGTTAAACTCAGAAAGTGCATTAGGGCATGTATAAGATTTTAGATTATCATTGTGTCAGGATTTGCGCTATATTGAACGAACATAGGGTTCCTATGTGAGCGAAAGATAGTGCAAATCATGCCTATGAGAAGCAAAATATTGCCATTTGCTCCTAATGCACTTTCTGGGTTAAACAAGGGCCTCACCTGCAAATGCAGATGAAGCCCTATTTTAATGCTATTTATGCGTTCTGGATCAGAAAGCAGTCACGATGCCCATGAAGTCAGCAGCCTTGAGTGAAGCACCGCCGATGAGACCACCGTCGATGTTGGGCTTAGCAAACAGCTCGGGAGCGTTGCTGGGCTTGCAAGAACCACCATAAAGGATAGTGGTGTCGTCAGCTACCTGTGCACCATACTTCTCGGTGAGGAAACCACGGATGAAAGCGTGGATCTCTTCAGCCTGGTCGCTGGTTGCAGTCTCGCCTGTACCGATAGCCCAGATGGGTTCGTAAGCGATAACGATCTTGCCAAAGTCCTCAGCGCTGAGGTGGAACAGTGAACCCTCGATTTCTTTCTTGATAACGTCGAAGTAAGAACCATCCTTGCGCTGTGCCAGTGTCTCACCGCAGCAGAAGATAATCTTCAGACCGTTAGCCAGAGCCAGGTCTACCTTCTCCTTCAGAACCTCGATTGTCTCGTTGTAGTACTCGCGACGCTCGCTGTGACCCAGGATAACGTACTGTGCACCTGTTGAAGCAACCATAGAAGCTGCTACCTCACCGGTGTAAGGACCCTTAGCGTGGTCAGGGCAGTTCTCAGCCGATACAGCAACCTTGCCACCCTCAACGGCAGCAACCACTGATGTGAGGTGAGTGAAGGGAACACCAACAACTACGTCACACTTGAGGTCAGCTACAGCTGCTACAGCCTCGTTTACTTCCTTTGCCAACTGAACACCTTCCTGTACGGTTGTGTTCATTTTCCAGTTACCTGCTACAATATTCTTTCTCATTTCTGTTTAATAATATAATTAGATTAATTACTATCTGTTTAACTCTACAAAGTTACTGCATTTTTTTCAATAATCAACAATAATAAGCCCACTTTTTTAAGGTGGGTTCTATTAATAAACCAACCTTAATCACGGTCGACAGGCTCATCCTCGGTGTGTATCACAACCGGGCCTTCATCGGGGTCATGCTCGGGTGCGGGGTCGTCGTAGTCTATTACATCCTCGCTGACCGAGGGGTCGGCAACAACGCCTTTTTCCTTGCGGCCAAATGCCATGCGCACCAGCGACACCGCTTTGATAATCACTACATGGGTGCGGTTAACAACCAGCAGCAGGCATAGCATCAACAGGTAAAGGGCCGTGATTGTGCCAAGCACAGCATAGGGGCGGTAATCGTCGTTGAACTGCGACACCGGGAAAACGGGCGAACGTATCAAGTCGGGATCAATCGACACCAGCGTGCGCTTCCATTCCACCTTGCCGTTGACAAGGAACACAACGGCAGGATTGCCGCGTGCAAGCATCTTGATGTGGCTGTCGTCGGCTGCATAGATGGGATAATGGGCCTGGGTGATATCGTTCCAGGCATCAATCTGCTCTTCGCTTGCCGATGTAAGCGCCATCACGTTGCACCCCTGGGCCGAGGCATGGTCGTTAAGTTCATTAAGCAAGAACGTGAATGCCAAGTTCACCTTGTCCAGGTCGGGCATCAGGATCAGCATGGCAGTATCGCTCTGAACAATAACGTCGCTCACGTCGTCACCGTTGTCCCAGGCAGCAATAGTCACGCCGCCAGCATCAGCGGTGTCGGCCTTAGCTACCATGCGGCGGTCAACATATTCCCAACCGCTTTCTTCATCGGGCACACTATCGAGCTTGAACTCGCGTTGCACGCCGTCTTTCTCATATATAAACACATAGCTGTCGTCGCTCACGGGTGCAGCGTCCGAGTTGAGCTGAACGCCCACCTTATAGGGGCGGAAATCGAGCAAAGGCTGAGTCACGTAGCCGTAGAACGATAATGCCAGCGCATACACCACCGAGAGAACCATCACTACCCAATGTACCGCAGGACCAAACACCGACGGCACTCTCTTGTTTAAGAACAACAGGTAGATGCACCCGGCAAGCAAAGCAAGGTTTTTCTCAAATGTCGCCCAGTTGCTTAACACAAGCATGTCCCCAAAGCAACCGCAATCGGGCACAGCGTTGGTGGTGGCCAGCCAGTAAGTGAGCGGTGTCATGAACAACATGAACAGCGTGCACACAAAGGGAACTCCACGTCGGCACGAACCGGTCACGAGGCACACACCTAGCATGAACTCTAACGCGGCAAGCACAAAAGCACCCACCACGCTAAGTCCAAGGAGTTCTTCCATGCCGAATGCCAACAGGTATTCGTTAAACTTGTAGAAACTCCCCCACGGGTCAATAGCCTTGGAGAACCCTGAGAGGATGAATACGCCGCCCACGGCAAGGCGCATGAGCACAACCATCGCCCCAAGGAACCAGGACATAGCGGCAGAGCCTTTGCCCGTTCCTTTAGAGTCGCGGTCTACGCCCTCCTCCACTTCGTCGCTACGATTGAGTTCAGCCTCCATTGCAGTCACGGGGATGTCAATGGATTTGTCGGTATCGTTATTGTTCTTCTGTTTCTTCGTCATGTTTAATCAAGGCAAAAACCGAGTAGTTTATCATGTCCTGATAGTTGGCATCGATGCCCTCGCTCACGAGGGTGTTGCCGTTATTATTTTCAATCTCCTTGGTGCGCTGTATCTTGGACAATATCAAGTCGGTATAACTCGACACGCGCATGTCGCGCCATGCCTCGCCATAGTCGGCATTCTTGGCCATCATCAAGTCTTTGGTTGCCTGGATATAATGGTCATAGAGGGCCAGCGCTTCCTCGGCGCTCATGTCCACAGTGTCACTGTAACCGCGTTCAAGCTGCACGAGCCCCATCACTCCGTAGTTGATGATGCCCACAAACTCGGGCCAAATGTCCTCACCCACCTTGCTCTCACCGTTCACCTCAAGGGTCCTTATCCTCTTGGCTTTGATAAAAATCTGGTCGGTAACCGACTGCGGACGTAGGATGCGCCATGCGGGCCCGTAATCGGCCATCTTCTTGATAAACAAGTCGCGGCAACGGGCTATCACTGCGTCATATTGCTTGCTAGTATTGCTCATGTTTTGGTGTCTGTTTTGTTTCAAATAGCAAAGTTAGTGCATTTTAGCGAGAACTGGAAGAAAACAATAACAATTTTGCCATTTTAACGCCACAAGTTGTGTAATTTCATGTTATTTGCGCCTCAGCACGCCCAGGTAATCGTAGTGCTCGCCATATTTCTCCACCGCAAATTCATAACCATGGCGCTCGGCTTCCTCGGCCATGGTGTCGGCATCAATATAGAGCCAGTCAAACGAGTCTCCCTTGACGCTGCCATACTGCATCTGATACTCGATCTCTCCATAGTATCCCGGCGTGTTAGGCAATTCTATGATGCCATCCTCGCCCTCTAATACGTAACAGATGTCGCTGGAGTCAAAGAGGACCTTGCCTCCCGGACAAAGAATGCGGTCAAGCTGGGCAAAGAAACGCTCCATGTTACCAAGACGTCCCACGATGCCAATTCCGTTCATCAGCATCAACACGGTATCATACTGCTCTTCCACGTCGTAGAAATCCTGTTGCAACGCATGCACCACACCACGCTTGCGCATTGTCTCGACCGATGCCGGTGAGATATCGATAGCTGTGACATGGGCACCGCGGCGCTGTAGTTCTAAACTATGGCATCCGGCTCCGGCGCCCACGTCCAGTACACGGCCCGTGGCGCTCTCTATGGCCACTTGTTCCAAAACGGGCATGTCACTGAACTCTCTGAACAATGTCGGTACGGGGAACTCATCCTCGTAAAACATGGGGGAAAACAGCCTCAACTTGCGTGACTTGCCTTTCTCGTGATACTCGGCAATCGCCAGTCCCATCGGGTCTTTGTCTTTTTTCATAAGATGCTATCTATACAAATAATTATTGTTGCCCGGTAAAACCAAATAAGCTTCCAATTTGTTTATATACTGTTAGACACATTACCCATACCTATCCCGGGACTTGTCCAAGGACAAAAGAAGAAAATGTATTTTTACCAGACAGTGATAACAAATAATAAAGCCGCCGCCCGTCATAATGCAAGCAGCGACTTCTATGATAAAATCCACACCAAAGGGATGTGATGAAACTCCGATAAAAACAGGATTTGAGGGCTCCATGCCTTTGTAATCCTCCGGTCGCAGGGACACCCATTGCTGGGTCGAGGCCCGCCATTGGCATGAATGCTTTACTCGGTATTTCAATATAATTTGAAGAGTATCCCAATCAGCTTTGATGTGGACTGTTTTTTCTATGATCTCGGTGACGTTTTCTTGTCAATGCAAATTTACTAAGTTTCTTTAAAACCACAAAATTTTAGACCCACTTTTTCACACAAAAATATCACCAATGTCACCAAACAAAAACAGCAGCCACGAGGCCGCCGTCAAGCAATCGGGCATAGTGCCCTGTTTATCCACCCGTTACTCCAATTCGCCGAGCAATGACAACACTTGGGGCAGCAACGGCTTGATGCCATCGTTAACAACCACCCTACCCATTGACTCCAACTCGCCACCGGCCTGCTTGCTGATACGGGCAATGACCTGTTCACGCGAGAAATTGTTGCGGGCCACCACGCGATCTATCCTCAGCTCGAGCGGAGCAGTAACCACCCACACATCGTCAAGGATAACGCTCATATTGCTCTCGCGAAGCAACGCGGTCTCAACAAAATTCAATTCACTGCCAGTGCCTGCAGCCCACTGCTTGATATCGTCAAGGACAGCAGGATGAACCAATGCGTTTATCTCCTGCACCAATGCCTCGTCGGCAAAGATGTGCCGCGACATGTACTCGCGGTTAATCGTACCATCGATGTTATAAGCCTCTTCGCCAATGAGTTCTTTAATACCCTGCACCAGTTGCGAAGACCGGGTCATGAGACGCTTGGCTTCACTGTCGCAGTCATATACGGGATATCCCATCACCTGCAACATCTTGGACACCACGCTCTTCCCTGCACCTATGCCACCTGTTATAGCTATCAGTTTCATGATTACTTCTCGATGATATACTCCACGCTGTCGAGCGCAAAATGAACGTCCTTATAGGCTCCGGGGACTTCGCCTTCAAGCAGTTTCACTTTATTTCCCGGGGCCTCGACATTTATCGAGTTATAGTCAACAACGGCATAAAACTCGGTATCACGCTTGTCACGAAGCAAACTCAACGGCACGCGGAACGAGACATCGACCATCGACGGGAATACGATTATCTTAACGTTGGCCGGAACATTGCAAACCTTAACAGGAACCTTTTGGCTCTTGGTCGCCATGTGTTCAACAGGGACCGTGATATTAACCGTCCTTGGATCAATAACAACATTCTTGATGGGAGCCAGTGTCACGCTACGCGACAACGTGTCCTTGAGATTGTCAAGACTCACATGATAACTATAAACCTCGGTAATCTGGTCCAGTGTGTTGCTGTCACCATAGATGAGCACCGAGTCGGGAACACAGCTTATCGACGCCGTCTGAGCACAGTCATTAGCAGGATGCACCTCAACATCAAGTATCACGGGCACCAGTTTGCCAGGGTGGTCAGTATAAGTAGCCGAGATCACCTTTGGCGAAATGGAAATCAACGTGAACTTACTTGCCAACAGTCTGTTGATCACCGCTTCAAGTTGATTATTATCGAGCCTGAACAGCCCGTTATCGTCACTATAATCCTTAAAATTGAGCGTGAGACGAAGGTCAGAGAACATATAATACTTGAAATAGGACGAGCCACTGCAGTTCACAGCTATGGTGATGGTATCGGGCACCTGGGTAAGGAAACGCACGTCGGATGGGACATCGGTGACTTCAACCGGTATCTCAATCTTGTAACGGCCTTCCTTGTTCAGCGTCAAGGTTGTCCACAAAACGGTCGACACGAATACAAAAAACACAAACTGCAGCACCGAGCGCGTGCGCTTGCCGCTAGTCTTTTTCTTAATCTCACCATATGTGTTGCGCAGGATACCCACTTGTCGCTATACCTTATATTATATGTATAGTTCACATCACCCCGCGCCTCTTAGCGGGACGGGGCGATGCTTACTATGTTGTTTTTACTGGTTATTGGCCTCGGTGAGCTTTGTCTTTTCCTCGCTCATGTCGGCATCGACCGAGTTAGCGTAAACGCTGCTCTTGTTTACCTTGATTGTCACACCCGATGCAATCTCAAGAAGCAGTGTGTCAGGGTTAACCTTCTTCACCTTGCCATGGACACCACCCACGGTGATGAGCTTATCACCAACCTTGATACTCTCATGGAACTCACGCATCTTCTTGCGTTGCTGACTCTGGGGACGAATCATGAAAAAGTAGAAAATCGCTATGAGAGCGACAATCATCAGAATAGAGCCCATGCCATTACCCTGAGGAGCTGCTTCAGCTAATAAAATTGAATTCAACATAGTCTATTATATCTAATTTTAAGTTTGTAAATACTATTAAATTACTTATGGCTTGGTAACGATGCCACGATCACGCAGGCTTCCCAATGCCGCGTGGAGGATACCGTTGACAAACTGGCCGCTGTTAGGAGTGCTGAACTCCTTGGCCAGCTCGATATACTCATTGAGAGTAACAATCGTGGGGATAGACTCGAAGCCTTTGAGCTCAGTGATGGCTACACACATGATGATACGGTCCATCAAAGCAACGCGGTTCTTGTCCCAACGCTCTCCCTTAACAAGTGAATCGATGAGGATGTTGTTCTCGTCCATGACCTGGACGGTGCGAGAGAACAGTTTCTGGCCAAACTCGCGGTCCTCGTCATCTTTATACATGGGCATGATGGGGCTGTCATTACCTTCCTGGTAACGGCGTATTGTCTTGAGTACAAACTGGCCCATGGTGTCAAGGTCCTCTGTGCTCCAGAACAGTGACATGGTTTCGAGTTTCTCTTCCACGTCTTCGTCGTTAAGGATCACCTGTTTGAAGATTTGCTTCCACACTTCACAGTCAGTGGCGTTGTCGGTCTTCTCATAGCTCATGTACTCCCTGTAAGCCTCGCAGTGGAGAATCTTGTCAAGCAGCAGGCGCTTGAAGATAATCTCGTCCTGCCAGCTAACATATTTGTCCTTGAAGAACACATTGAGTTCTTCGTTCTCGCGCAACTGCTGAACAAGCCAGTTGTCGATAAAACGGGTGTTGGGATTCAGGTCTTCCTCGGTGGGCAGGTACTTGTTGCGGGCGTCATCGATGGCACGGTCCTGAAGGTCGGTGAGCTCGATGATGAGCTTGAGCAGGTACATGTACAACTCATAGGATTTTTCAAAACTCAGTTGCAAGTCGTTCTCGGCTTGCTCGTAGGTGCGGCCAGGACGTGTAAGCACATAGCTATACAGGTTCTGAACAACTTTTACCCTAATTAAAACACGATTGATCATTATATTGCTTAATTTATTGTCAGTTAATTGTTATTCAACAGCTTGGTTATCGTTGAGGCGCTGGCGCACAACTTCATAGACCATAACGCCGGCGGCCACCGAGACGTTAAGCGAGTTAATCTCGCCAAACTCGGGTATCACCACACGGGTGTCACACAGTTTCATTATCTCAGGTGAGATACCCGTGTCCTCACTACCCATCACCAGGGCCACGGGGCCGCTGTAGTCGGGCTTGGTGTAGTTACTTGAATTCTTGTCACTGGTGCCAACCACCTTGAAACCACTGTCACGCAACATCTTGACGGCATTCACCAGGTTGCGCTCACGGCACACGGGAAGGTAATTCAAAGCACCGGCCGAGGTCTTGACAGCATCGGCGTTAACCGTAACGCTGTTGCGCTCAGGGATCACGATGGCATTGACACCGGCACACTCACAGGTGCGGGCAATGGCTCCGAAGTTGCGCACGTCGGTCACTCCATCGAGCACCACGACAAAGGGATTAACTCCCTCCTCATAGAGCTGAGGCACGAGATGCTCCAGGCGGAAGTAAGTTACTGCCGAGAGCATCGCTAACACGCCCTGATGATTCTTACGGGTGATGCGGTCAATGCGTTGTACAGGAACACGCTGCACCAGCACGCCATGGGCCTTGGCTACATCAAGCAGTTCCTTGCTCAAGTCACCCGACAAGTCTTTCTTGACATAGAGTTTGTCTATCTCCTTGCCAGCCTCGATGGCTTCGATCACGGGACGCAGTCCAAATATATATTGTGTCTTGTCAATCATTTCTTAACATATTGGTTTATAAGCGACTTAGCATTATTAATCGCTGCCTCGTCAAGGTCTTTGCCACTGAGCATACGCGCAATCTCCATCACGTGTTCGTTACCGTTGAGCCCGATAACACTGGTTACTGTACCCTCGTCATTATCGGTCTTGAACACTTTTTTGTGGCTTGTCGCACATGCTGCCACCTGGGGCAGATGCGATATAGTAATCACCTGGATGGTACTTGCTATGCTGGCCATCATCTCGCCCATCATCGTGGCTATATCACCCGACACTCCGGTGTCAATTTCATCAAAGATTATAGTGGGCAAGCTCATGTGGCTGGCAACTATACTCTTGATACACAGCATCACACGAGACATTTCACCGCCCGAGGCAGTGTCCTTAACCGGCATTAATGCCTGGTTCTTGTTGAACGCCATCATGAATTCAACGGCATCGGCTCCTGTAGGCGTGAGATCTGTTTTATCAAAAGTGATTTCAAAGGCTGCATTCTTAAGCCCCAATCCGGTTACCAGAGGCTTGAACTCGGAAATGAATGCCAGAGCAGCTTCACGGCGTGCCTTGCTCAGGCTGTTTGCCAATCCCCAGGCTTCCCTCGCCAACTCTTCACGGCGTGCTTCTAACAGCGCCAAGTCTTCATCACCACCGGTGATGGCGGCAAGTTTACGTTCATACTCTCCCTGTATCTCAAGCAGAGCGTTAACGCTGTCCACATTATGCTTTCGCTCAAGCGTATATATAGCATCAAGGCGGTCGTCAACCTGCTGCAGCTGCGCGGGATCGAGGTTAAGGCTGTCCTGAGCATAACTAATGCTCATGGCAATGTCCTTAAGGTCAACGATGCAGTTTCCAACTCGTTGTGCCATACCCTCGGTCTCGGGCATAACACCCTCGGTGAACGACAGTTGCTGTTCGATGGTCTTGAGTTGACCAATCACCGACAACTCCTCGCTGTTAAGCAGGTTGTCAACCAGGCACAAGGCGTCCTTCAGTTCGTTGACACGACTCAGCTTGTTTTGCAATGCCTCCAGTTCCTCGTCCTCGTTTTCATGCAAAGCCATTTCCTTGAATTGCTCTAACTGGAAGGAAATGTAATCTTCCTCGGCACGGCTTTGTTCAAGTGCCGCAGTGCGTTCCTTGATTTCACGATCTACTGCCACGAGTGATCTATAGGCTTTGACATAGTCACTGAGTAACTGGCCATTATGAGCAAGTCCGTCAAGTATCTCAAGTTGGAAACCCGGCTTAGACAGCAACATGTTGCTGTGCTGCGAGTGTATGTCTACAAGACGGGTGGTTATATCCTTGAGCACACCCATGTTGACAGGGGTATCGTTCGCAAAGGCGCGCGAACGTCCGCTAGCATTAACCTCACGGCGCACGATACACTCTTGCTCGAAATATTCGATGTCGTTCTCTTCAAAATAAGCTCCCAAGCCATAACCTGCAATGTCAAACGTAGCCTCCACGACAATCTTGCGATCAGGATTGCGCACCGCGCGTGCATCGGCACGTCCGCCAAGCAGCAGCGCCAATGCTCCCAGCAATATGGATTTGCCGGCACCGGTCTCTCCGGTGATCACAGTGAAGCCGCCATCAAAGCTGATGTTAAGCTCGTCGATAAGTGCATAGTTTGATATGTATAATCTCGAAAGCATCTATATAGAGTTGCTACATTTAATCAGTTAGTCGCTTCTTTCTTAATCTCGTTCAGGCGGTTCTGCTCAGCTGGCCATATCGGGTATAAGGTCTCGTAAACCTTTTCCTTCTCGGTCATGTTAGCCTTTGAGTATATGTTAACAAGCTCATCGAGCTTTGCATCCTTGAACATCGACAGACACACGCTCATGGGGGCGGCGTCATAGATGCCCTTCAGCGTCTCGAGCGACTTGGTGATAGTGGCACGGCCTTTATCCACGCTGACACTCATCTGGTCAAGTCCTTGACGATGATAGTTATACAGGATCTCACGAATGCCCGAGGTGGACTTCTCGGTAAAGGCGCTCAGTACAGCACTACGGTTCTTTGTATCCTCAAATGCCTTCCAACCTGTCTCGCCTGAACTCTGGGCCAGACGCACCACATTGGCAGCCCGTTCAAAATAAGGGTCTCCGCCACGCTCTGAGAACGTGTCAAAGTCAAGACCGATAATGAGATAGGCATAGAAGTTCAGGATTGCGGTGAGATTGCTCTCCATGTCAACCTCCGAGAACACCAGGGCTTGTCCGCTCTGGTACTCGAACTCAACCTTAGAATCCTTGAAATTCAACACGGTGGTCATGTAAGAGCTGTTGTACACAGGGCGCTGCGACTGCACCTGCAGGTCACCCGTAATCTTACCGCTGCCGTCTTCATAGGTAGCCACGGTAAGGAACAGCTTGCACTGGATTCGCTCGTTGTTGGCAAACACTGCGTCGGTCCACTTGGTAGTGTTCATGTACTCGGCAATAGCTTCCTGCAGCGCACTGAAGACTTCCTTGTTGGCATTGGGCACCTTCTGGCTATTTACCTCAACAGTGCAGTTGAGCTCGTTGCTCTCGGTCTGGGCATATCCCACGAGCGAAGCACAAGCTGCCACGATGATTACTATTAAGCTTTTCCAGTTCATGAGCTGTTTCGTTTTTTATCTAAGTTCTGCTATTTTGCCAAGCTTGATCAGAGTTGCCACGCGCTTAGTGTCACGACTGAAGTCGGCATTGCAAATCCATCCATAGTAACCGGTGTCACGCATGAACACCTCCGATGCCAGCTGGCCACGGTATTTGCCAAAGTTGATTGCAATGGCAACCTTTTTATCATTAGTCCACACAAAGCGACCCGCTAGGTCAACATTAAGAGTATGAGACGAGTAATCCTTTGATAGGTCCTCGATCGACATTCCGTTAAGGTCTTCGTAGTGTTCAACCTGGGCCTTGAGCACCTCGTAAGTCACGTCGGTGTCACACGATGCCGCATGATGATTCTCCATCTCCTTGCCACAGTAAAAACGATAAGCAGCCTCCAGGTCGCGCTTCTCGCGCTTGTGGTAGATGATTTGAACGTCAACAAAGTGATGACGACCGGCATTGAACTCCTTACCTGCACGCAGGAACTCCTCGGCCAGGATGGGAATATCAAAGCGGTTGCTGTTGAACCCTGCTATGTCGGCATCTTTGAAAACCGATAACAACTCATCGGCCTTTTCCTTGAACAAGGGCTCATCCTTAAGGTCTTCAAGGCTGATATGGTGCACGTTGAACGACTCTTCAGGTATACTGCGTCCGTCAGGGTTAAATCGATAAGTGCAACGCTCCTCTTTGCCGTTGGGCCACACTTTGACATACGACAGTTCAATGATACGGTCGTTAACAATGTCAAGTCCTGTGGTCTCAACATCAAAAATCACGAGCGGTTTTTTCAGTACTAATGACATGAGTATCGCAGTTTATTGAATTAAATCATCATGGGCATCTGCAGGATAAGCAGATCCTCGTCTTGCTGCTGTTCGGTGGGAAGGAAGATACCGGCACGGGCGGGATCAAGCAGCTTGAGGGTAACACTCTCGCTCGAGATGTTGTTGAGAACCTCGATCACGTCGCTGTTCTTGAAACCCATTGTCATGAGCTCGCCATCATATTCGCACTGGATTGCCTCCTCGGCCGATGTCGAGTGGTCAAGGTCTTGGGCCGAAATCATGATAGCATTAGGCTCGAGCTGGAGTTTAACGAGACCACCTACGCTGGCAAACACCGATACGCGACGCAGCGCTGTGAGCAGTGTCAAGCGATCAGCCTGCACGCTATAAGGGTTGTTCTCAGGAATAACCGAGTTATAGTTGGGGAAACGGCCGTTGATAAAACGGCAGGTGAGTGAATAATCAACTGTTTCAAAGGTAGCACTGGTGTCGTCCATTGTGATAACAACAGGCGCCTTCTCGTTCTTGTCGAGAATGCTACTCAGGATTGACGCAGGCTTTGAAGGCAGGATGAACGCACGCTCCAGGTTGGGCTGAACATTAGTCTTGCGATAACGAACAAGCTTGTGAGAGTCTGAGGCAACAAAGGTGATGCCATCAGCATGGATATCCCAATAAACACCCATGAACTGAGGATGCATCTCGTCAGTACCAACAGCGAAGATAGTGTGCTGAATACCGTCGATGATGTCCTTCGGGGCAAGAGTGAACTGCTGAGTCTCACTTGAACCTTGGGCCTTGAGAGGATACTCGTCACCATTAAGCGCAACGATGCTGTACTGACCGTTAACGTAGCTGATGGTCACCTCAAGATTCTCCTCGTTAACATCAACTGTCATTGCTGTGTCGGGAAGCTCCTTGAGAAGACTGAGCATGCGCTTAACATCAACAGCAAACTTGCCGTTACCAGTTGCCTCCATAACCTCAACAGTAGTTGTAAGGCGTGTGTCCATGTCACTACCGGTAATAACAACTCGGTCTCCTTCAAGTTCAAAAAGGAAATTATCAAGAATCGCATAGGCGTTCTTGTTGATAATCACCTTGCTAACGGCTGTCAAGTGCGACAGCAACTTCTTGCTTTGAATATTAAATTTCATATCGATATGTTTTATAAATTTATTTTCAAATCATTTATCCAAGATATCACATACTGCCTGTGCACAAAACACACACATGCCAAGTTATATCCTTTAGGATATCCTCTAGAGGAAGCAACACGACCTCCTTATCCCAATTAACTTACAAATTTACTGATTTTTCCCCAATTAACCACAAAAAACGCCCCAAAATTTCATCCCCCGTTCAATTTTCCCTAAAAAAACAAAAAAATCCTCCCCTCTCCTCAAC
>JAZQPG010000145.1:0-2308 GCA_045628365.1 Sodaliphilus sp.
AGTAATTTTATATTTTTTACAACCCGCGGCATTTCCCACGGGGGATGTATTATTGCCCCTAATCAAGCATAAACACGCAATACCATGGCTGAAACAAACGGAATTTGAGCTTGAAGATATAAGTTTATAGAGGAAAGGTAATGATTTTTTGTGTACATCACATTATTTATATAGAAAAATATCGTAGGCAATAGTTGTTGTGTCTTCCACAACAACTATTGCCTATGAGAAAAATGCGGCTACGCCTTAGATAATACACAAAATCACCATCGGTGATCAATACAGATAGACCTTGAGCGTGGGGACGGTGCGGGTCTTGGCGGGGAGGATGTCGAGGCCGGTGACGGTGGTCGGCGAGCCTAGGTCGATGACGATGAGGTGGGGAGCGGGCGAACCTGGCTCGGTGGTCCACCAGGTGCTTTCCTGCAGGTCGAAGGCCTTGTCGAGGGTGTGGTTGCCGCTCAGGAGTTCGCTGTCGGCATAGTGTGCCACCCAGTTCTCGCGCGGCAAGCGCTGGTTGTCTCCACCCAGCAGATACAGTTCGGACAATGCAGCCTCGTCGCTGCCGGTGAACTCGATGGCGAGGTAACGGCCTGTGGCGGGAGTCATGAAGTTGAACTTCTGCCAGTCGTGTCCCTCGAGGTTGATGGTGCGCACGGGGGTTGCCGAGTTGAGGTCGGGACGGTTGCCGGGCAGGTTGTGACGGGGGCTCACGGGCAGCTGCAGCATGTCGAGCTCGGGTTTGTCCTGTCCCCATGCAATGGCCTGCTTGGGGCCATCCACGTCATAGATCATTATCTCGTTCTCACCCTTGCGTAGCCAGCAGCCGGGCATGTAGAGCGTCTGCTGCGGACCGATGCTCCAGAAGCGGCCCATCGCGTGGCCGTTGACATATAGCTGGCCTTTGCCCCAGTGCTGCAGGTTGATGAAGGTGTCACCCACCTTCTTCAAGTTGAACTTGCCCACATAGAGGCCGGGGCCTTCTTGGTCGAGTGTAGTCATCTGGGGGCAGGTGGAGAGATGCTCGTAGGCATCGGGGATAGTCGCGATTTCCCAGTTCTTGAGGTCGATGGTCACGTCGTTGCCCGCCATCTGGCACTGCACTGTAACGTTCTCGGTGATGCCCTTGAAGTCCTTGATGGCGCGGCCAAAGTTGATGCGGCCCATTGCCTCGACCACGAGGTGCAGGGTGTCGCCACGGTTCACAAAGGGCAGCTCGATGCTGCGCTCGTTCATCACGCGGTTGATGGTGCCCACCTTCTTGTTGTTGATGTAAACCTGCACGTAGTCGTGCGGCTCATTGACGGTGAGCGTAGCACCCGGGCGCAGCATGGGCATGCGGGTGGAATAGACCGCTGTGCCCCACCCCAGGTCCATGTCCTCGAAGGTGAGGATGTCACGGCTGTTGAACGTGGTGTCGACAAGGCCGTCGAGCGCCACGGCGCGGGTGAGCTTTATCTCGGGGATGGTTATCGTGGGCATGGGAGCCTTGGGCACGTCGGGGAGCTTGGTGTCGCTGTACTTCTGCAGGGTGTTGCGCAGTAGCCAGTATTTCTCGGTGGGTAGGCCCTGCTCGTTGATGGGTGCGTCATAGTCATAGCTGGTCACGTCGGGGGCAAAGCCGGGCGAGTTGGCGCCGGCCCAGTGGCCAAATGAGGTGCCGCCGTGGGTCATGTAGAGCGAGAAACTGATGCCGCGCTGCAGCATCTGGTCGATGCCGTCGACCATGTCGGCAGCCGGACGTGTCTCGTGGCGGGCACCCCACTTGTCGAACCATCCGCTCCAAAACTCCGAGCACATGAGCGGTGTGTTGGGGCGCATCTGCCTGAGGCGGGCAAACTCTTTGTCAATATCACTGCCTGTGCCGAAGTTTATGGTCCATAGCAGGTCGTCGAGTCCATTGAGGTGGAAGTTGCTCGACCAGTCGCACTGGAAAAGCTTGACATTTGTACCATAGCCAATACGCAAGATGTCGCGTATCTCGCCCACATACTCCTTGTCCTCGCCGTAAGAGCCATACTCGTTCTCGACCTGCATCATGATGATGGGGCCGCCGTTGCCAATTTTGAGCGGAGCCAATTGCTCGGCTACTTTGAATTCAAATGCAATGACACGCTCCATGAAATAGGGGTCGCGCTCGCGCAGGCGTATGTCCTTCTTCTTGAGCAGCCACCAGGGCAGACCGCCCATCTCCCACAGGGCTCACACGTAGGGGCCGGGACGCACGATCACATACATGCCGTGCTTCTGCGCCAGGCGGCAGAACTCGGCTATGTCGTTGTTGCCGGTGAAGTCAAACTTGCCCTCC
>JAZQPG010000146.1:0-4279 GCA_045628365.1 Sodaliphilus sp.
TCTCATGGCCTGATGGAAGAACCCGTGACCTTCCGCTCCCACGGCGGACGCGGCAGCGCCATCGCAACAGGTGATATGCATATCGACGTAGCATTCCTGGGAGCATCATCATGCGACCCCATGGGCAATGCCTGCGGTTACTCTCGCTCGGAGAACGCCAAGTCTATCTGCGGATCGCTGGGTTATGCACTGCCCGATGCACAGTATGCCGACAAGGTGGTTATCCTCACCGACGACCTCGTACCCTATCCCAACACTCCCAACTCAATTTCAGAGCGCAACGTTGACCACGTTGTAGTAGTGGATTCAGTGGGCGATTCTTCAAAGATTTCTTCGGGTGCCATCCGCGACACCAAGAACCCGCGCGACATCCTGCTCGCTAAGCAGGCAGCCAAGGTGATCATCAACAGCGGTTTCTTCAAGGAGGGATTCTCAATCCAGACAGGTAGTGGCGGTGCATCACTCGCAGCAGTGAAGTACATCCGCCAGAGCATGATCGACCAGGGCATCAAGGCAAGTTTCGCACTGGGCGGCATCACTGCCCACATGGTGAAGATGCACGAGGAAGGCCTCATCGAACGCCTCATCGACGTACAGTCATTTGACAAGGTAGCTGCTGAGTCACTCAAGAGCGACCCCATGCACAAGGAAGTGAGCGCCAACGAATATGCCAGCGCCGACGAACCCGGCAGCGCCACCCACATGCTCGACATCGTTATTCTCTCGGCACTCGAGGTTGACGTTAACTTTAACGTTAACGTGCTCGTTGGTAGCGACGGTATCATCCGCGGTGCTATTGGCGGTCACCCCGACACAGCAGCCGACTCGGCTCTGTCAATCATCGTGTGCCCGATGTTGCGCGGCCGCATCCCCTGCGTTGTTGACGAGGTTACTACCCTCATCACTCCGGGCGCTACTGTTGACGTTGTTGTCACTGAGTATGGCATCGCAGTCAATCCCCGCCGTCCTGAGCTTAAGGAACGCCTCGTGAAGGCTGGTCTGCCCATCGTGGAGATCGCCAGCCTGCGCGACAAGGCCCAGAGCATCATCGGCACTCCCGCCGCATTGCCCTTCGGCGACAAGGTTGTGGGCGTGGTGATGAACCGCGATGGCAGCGTGATGGACGTTATCAAGAATATCAACGGATAATTTCAGATTTTAGATTAGAGAGATAAGAAACTGCTATATTTCTTATGGAAATTACGCTTGACCAACTTTTGGCTAGCCGCGACAACCGCGTTGCAAGGCAGCAGGAGCTACTCCATGAGTACCCCGACGCTACCCTCGTGTGCCTCACGGTGATAATGCCAGGAAGTGTCAAGCGTAATTTCTTTTCTTTAATAACCGCCGGTGCCGCCATCAAGGCTATCTTAGACCGCTATGAAGGCAGCATTGAGCATGTGTCACTCAAGGATGAAGTCACTGGATATGAAGGTTATCTGGTAACAACACTCGGCCGAGAGCAAGCCAAGCGCATTGCCTGTGACATCGAGGACTCCCACCCGCTGGGACGCCTCTTTGACATTGACGTGATGGACGAGCAAGGCACACCCATGTCGAGGTCGGCAGTGGGCCATCAACCTCGCCGGTGCCTCATCTGCAACAACGAGGCTCGCTATTGCATGCGCGCGCGTGCACACACGCTAGAAGAACTGCAGGCCCGCATCAAGGAATTGGTAGAAGGATATGTGCACCGAGTATGAAATAACACAGCAGCCGCTGTCGCTAAGGTCGTGCCGCGAACGCATAGAGCATTTCCTTGACAGCAATAGCCTGCGTCTCGACGAGATAGACTACTATGCCGTGGTCACTCGTCTGGGCGACGACAAGATACTTGCCGGCGGCGGACTGTGCGGTGACATAATCAAGTGCATTGCTGTGGATGACTCATTGCGGGGAACCGGAATGAGTCAACGTCTTGTATCACACCTGCTGAGCGAGGCACGGCAGCGAGGCTATCTCAACGTCAAGGTCTATACTAAACCAAAGAATAGCGACATCTTCCAAGGACTTGGTTTCAAGACACTTGCCACTTCACCGTTAGCTATACTGATGGAAAACGGCATGGGTGGTCTTGACTCATATGTTAACTATCTGCGCTCACACCGCAATGACGGTAATAACGGCGTGCTGATGATGAACTGCAACCCGTTCACACTGGGACACCGCTATCTCATTGAGCAGGCGGCACAGGCTGTGGACAATCTCTATGTGATAGTTGTTAAGGAGGACGTGTCGATGTTCTCAACCCGCCAGCGCATGGCTATGGTAACCGAAGGTTGTAAAGACCTCGCTAACGTGACCGTGCTCGAGGGAAGTGACTATGCCATCTCGGCACTCACCTTCCCCACTTATTTCCTCAAAAAACTGGACGATGCCAGCGATACTCACATGACGCTTGACATAGACCTCTTTGCACGGCACGTTGCCCCGGCACTAAATGCCAAGGTGCGCTATGTGGGCATGGAACCTACCGATAAGCTGACTAGACGATACAACGAGTTGTTGAAAACGCAACTCAAGGGATACTGCATCAATCTTGTTGAAATAGAGCGTCTTAAATTGGAAGATTCTATCATAAGCGCATCAGTCGTGAGAAAACTGCTAGAGCAAGGAAATCTCAGCGAAGCGCTTAAGATGGTACCAGCGACCACTGTCCCTTACCTCGTTTCTAAGCTCGCAACGATGGCGCTTGCCAGCGAACTTGCCACCACTCCCAAACCGGGATTGGTCGACAAGCATGACAACGGGGCACACAAGGACATGGACTTCGCCATGATGGAACGCAGCATCAAAGCACTTGAGCCCTACTTTGACCAGCTGGCGGTGATGGGACACTGCAATGAATTCCCCGAGCCGAAAGCAGTGCAGCAAGTTGGTATCGACGCTGAAAAAGCAATGCTTAATGCTACCGGCGGAGTGAACACTCACCGGGGAGCATTGTTCTCAATGGGGCTTGCTGTTACAGGTGTCAGCCACCAGTTGTCCACTGGTACACCATGGGACGATGCATTGAAATGCATAGCGGCCGAACTACCGGGAAGCAGTAACTCGAACGGTGCCAAAGCCAAGGCTGAGCACAACGCCATGAGCGCGCTCGACCTGGCACGTGACGGATACAGCCAGCTCACCACTGCTTGGTTGCCTTTCTATCGCTCGATTAAGGACGACACCGCGACAGCCAGGACATTATTATACATCATGTCGATGCTCGACGATACTAACGTGATACACCGCGTGGGTCATGAACGGGCACAACAAGTGAAAAGCGAGGCCAGGCATCTTGCCGGGGACTACAGCACGGCTAAGATGGAAGAGATGAACCGGCAGTACATTGCCGAGAACATCTCGCCCGGAGGAGCAGCCGACATGCTGTCGCTTACACTATTTATTAACGCGATAACAAATTGAATAACAAATAACTAAATAAATAATTTTAATTAATTCTCTAACAAACTATTATGGTAGAAATCATTAACCAAGGTGTTTACCTACTGAATGGAACTGAGGTTCGCAAGGATGCGGCAGGCATGCCCACCCCCGACGAGGCTCGTGAAAAAACTATTACCTATGGCATCCTTCGCAGCCACGATGTAGACGGCAGCAAGGGTAAGAAAATGCGCATCGCATTTGACGCTATGATGTCACACGACATTACCTACGTGGGCATTATCCAGACTGCTCGTGCCAGCGGTCTCGAGAAATTCCCCCTCCCCTATGCAATGACCAACTGCCACAACTCGCTGTGTGCCGTAGGCGGTACTATCAACGAGGACGACCACGTGTTCGGTCTGTCGGCAGCTAAGAAATACGGCGGTATCTATGTACCCGCTAACCAGGCCGTTATCCACCAGTATGCCCGCGAGGCAATGGTTAAGTGCGGCAACATGATCCTGGGTAGTGACTCACACACCCGCTACGGTTCGCTCGGTAACATGGGCGTTGGCGAAGGTGGCGGTGAGCTCGTTAAGCAGCTCTTGAAGAACACTTGGGACATCAATGCTCCCGAGGTTGTTCTCGTATGGCTGGAAGGCGCTCGCCGCAAGGGTGTAGGTCGCCACGACGTTGCTATCTCACTGGTAAAGGCTACATTCGAGAGCGGTTTCGTAAAGAACAAAGTTCTTGAGTTTGCAGGCCCCGGCGTGAAGAACCTGCCCATCGACTTCCGTAACGGTATCGACATCATGACCACCGAGACCACATGCTTGAGCTCAATCTGGGTAGCCGACGACGAGGTTAAGCATCACTACGACATCCACATCCGTCCCGAGGACTTCAA
>JAZQPG010000147.1:0-3128 GCA_045628365.1 Sodaliphilus sp.
ATCCCGGTCCCAAGCAGAGTGGTCCCGACGGCGAACGTTATCGCCTCAAAGATCCCAAGTTCTACAACGAAGCACTCAAGAAGTGTCTCAACTGCAAGCGTTGTGAGGTAGCATGTCCCAACGGAGTAAACGTGGGCGACATCATCCAGAAGGCTCGCATGAAACACAACACCCACAGCCCCAAGCTGCGCGACATGATGCTCGCCAACACCGACTTCGTGGGCTCGATGGCAACCATTGCCGCTCCCATCACTAACTTTGCACTGGGCCTTGGCGTGAGCAAGGCTGTGCTCCACTCGGTGATGAAAATCGACAAGCACCGCACTTTCCCCGCCTATGCAGGCACCAAGTTTGAAACATGGTTCAAGCGCCACGCTGCAGCTGAGCAGAACAAATACAGTAAGCATGTAGCTTATTTCCACGGTTGCTATGTCAACTATAACTTCCCGCAGCTGGGTAAGGACCTGGTGAAGATAATGAATGCATGTGGCTATGGCGTGCACCTTCTTGATAAGGAGAAATGCTGTGGTACCGCGTTGATTGCCAACGGCCTGTATGACCAGGCTAAGCGTCAGGGAGAGACCAACATGAACTCGATGCGTGCGGCAATCGAGAAGGGACGCACGGTTGTGACCACCAGTTCGACCTGCACCTTCACCATGCGCGACGAGTATGAGCACTTGCTCGATGTTGACAACCACGACGTGCGCGATCACCTCACGCTCGCAACCCGCTTCCTGTTCCAGCTCGTGGACGAGGGCAAGCTCAAGCTCGCCTTCCGCAATGACTACAAGAAGCGCGTGGCTTACCACACAGCGTGCCACATGGAGCGCATGGGATGGGCTGTCTACAGCACTTCGCTGCTCAAGATGATCCCAGGCCTTGACCTCGTGATGCTCGAATCACAGTGCTGCGGCATCTCGGGAACCTACGGTTTCAAGAGGGAAAATTACGAAACTTCACAAAAAATCGGTGACTCGCTGTTCAAGAATATCGCCGAGGCTAACGTGGAGGCCGTAACCACTGACTGTGAGACCTGTAAATGGCAAATCGAGATGTCTACAGGAACTCCGGTTCTTAACCCGATTTCAATTATTGCCGACGCTCTTGACGTTGACAAGACAATAGAATTAAATAAAAATCGTTAATATAACAAGAATCACTTCTGATTATGGCTAAAGAGAATGTTTATAGTTCGCTTGGCGAGAGTAGAAAGAAATTCATGTCATGGCAGATGAGGACCATCCTCGTCACCATGATAGGCTATGCTATTTTCTACTTCGTTCGCAAGAACTTTTCAGTGGCTATGCCAGGCATGACCGCTGAGTATGGTATTACAAACAAGAGTTTTGGTTGGATCATCTTCTTTGGTTCAATAACTTATGGTTTCTCACGTTTTGTAAACGGCTATACCGTTGACCGCTTCAAGGGTCGCATCGTCATGGCTGTGGGTCTCCTGCTGTGTGCTCTTTCTAACTTTGCATTCGGTTTCGGTGCAAACCTCAGTTCTCTTATTACAGGCACCGATGCCGGTCCTGACTTTATCAGCATTCTCATTCTTGTGATGGGTGTTACCATCATCCTCAACCAGTTCTTCCAGGGTATGGGTTATCCCCCGTGCGCACGCATCCTGCCTCACTGGATTCACCCCAGCGAGCTTGCAACCAAGATGTCTATCTGGAACTGCTCGCACTCAATCGGCGCTGCTCTTGCAGTAGTTGTATGCGGTTACCTGCTTGGCTCTATGGGCCAGGACCTCAGCGCTAATGCCGAGGTAGTTAGCAATATCCAGTCTAACCTCAAGGCTAACGAGGTTAAGGATGCTGCCAACCAGGCACTTATCTATGCTGCTCACTATGGCGCTTGGAAGTTCTGCTTCTATGTTCCCGCTTGCCTTGCACTCGTTGGTGCCATTGGTATCTTCATCGGCCTTCGCGACGAACCCAAGGAGGTTGGTCTGCCCGATCTTCCCGACACTGGCCTCGGTGGCTTGAAGGAAGGTGGCATGAGCGCTGCTCGCCGCAAGAAATTTGAAAGCGTGATGGTTTGGAAGAACCGTTGGGTATGGACATTCTGTATCGCTAACCTCTTTGTATATGTTGTACGTATGGGTGTCCTCGACTGGGGTCCCAAGTTCCTCACCGAGGCTCGCGGTCTTGACATCAAGAGCGCTACCTGGACAACAGCTGCATTTGAGATTGCAGGTATCGTTGGTACTCTCGTTGCCGGATGGTGCACTGACCACTTCTTCAAGGGCAAAGGCCACCGCATGTGTGTTGTTTGCATGGCTGGTGCGGCCCTGTTCATGACCACATTCGCTCTTCTTCCTGAGAGCGCTGGTATCACTCCCATCGCTGCTACTCTGGTAGGTGCAGGTTTCTTTATCTATGGTCCTCAAGCTCTCATCGGTATCGAGCTGGGTAACCAGGCAACTAAGGAGGCTAGTGCACGTGCTAATGGTATCGCAGGTATCCTGGGTTACCTCGGTTCAGGTCTCGCAGGTCTGCTCGTTGGTTACATAGCCGACATCTATGGCTGGACTTCGGTATTCTACACTATCATCGTAGTTGCTATCATCGGTATGTTCATCCTCATCTCGATGTGGAAGGCTCCCCGCGATGGTTATGAAAGAGCAGCTAACATCGTTTACGACGAAGATTAATTGTTAGAAAAATAACACATTTGGGCAGGGCGGAGCTCTGCTATCCGCCCTACCAGATATTTTGTTTTTCATGTTACAAAATAGTAACAATAAAGTTATAAAGTTATGACAATGCAAGAATTTGACAAATACATGTCGCCTTACTCTCACGAGGAGTTGATGGAGCGCTGCCGCAAGATCAAGCACGTGGCACTGGATATGGACGGAACTATCTACATGGGCTCGACCCTGTTCCCCTATACCCATAAGTTCCTTGATACTCTCACCGAGAACGGCATCAGCTACCCGTTCTTGACCAACAACCCCACTAAGAGCCACAAGGATTACCTTATCAAGCTCGACAAGCTGGGCATCAAGGCTGCCGACGAGCAGATGTACACTTCTTCTCTTGCAACCATCGACTACATCAAGCAGCACCATCCCACTGCTAAGCGCCTCTTCACCCTGGGTACCCCCACCATGCAGG
>JAZQPG010000148.1:0-16421 GCA_045628365.1 Sodaliphilus sp.
TGACGGATTCGAACCGCCGACCCTCTGCTTGTAAGGCAGATGCTCTGAACCAGCTGAGCTAATCACCCTTGCTCCTCAAAAGCGATGCAAAATTACTGCTTATTTTTGAACTGTGCAAACTTTTTCGTGATTTTTTTCAAAAAAACCGTCTTTTTCGTGTTTTTTTTCTAATTTTGTACTGTCAATTGATGCTACACATATATTATATGTAGCTATAATGTGTTTGTTAGAAAATAATATAGACTGATATGAAGAATAGAATAGCCATGTTGTGCACGGCATTGCTGGTGGCAATGCTTGTTTGCATTGACGTCGCCGCGCAGGGTAGGGAAATGACCGAGCGCGACCAGCACACGCTAGAGGCTGCTGTCCATTTCATGGATAACGGTATGGTGGCCGAGGGCATAGAGCTGCTTATCAACCTTAATGCTAAATATCCCGACAACATCGTGGTGATGCACGAGCTAGCCTATGTCTACTCGATGTTGGGCGACCATGTCGAGGCTAGCAAGTGGGGACGCAAGATGCTCGAACTGGACTCGATCCCCGAGGAAGCCCTTGCCATGGCGGCCAACACACTGAGCTACTCGGGGCATTATCAGGAAGCGGTTGATGCCTATGACAGTGGCCTTGAACGCAATCCCAACTCCGGGCGCCTGTGGCTCGAAAAGGGCAATGCTGCTAACATCAAAGGCGACTACAACGAGGCGGTGCGTTGCTACTTTGAGGCTATCAGGCGTCAGCCGGGGTATGACGTGCCCTACTACCGCCTTGCGCGCCTGTATGCCACGTCTAACGACCCGGTGTGGGCGATACCCTATGCCGAGACGTACATCAACCTGAGTCACGACGAGGAACGCTTGGCCGAGATGAGCGGTCTCATCACGGCACTGTATCAAGATAACATAAAGCTGCGAGGTAAAGAGGCTTCGGCATCGTTCACCGGTATTAAGCTGGGTGAGCGCGACGAGACCATGATTGACTGCTTGTTGCCTTACAATGTTTTCTTTGAGGAAAATACCCTCAAGGCATTGCAAGGACCTTATCCCGGTGACACGCTCACGGCCAAGGACGTGCTTGAACTGCGCATGCGATATGTCGAAGCTATCGACACGCTTGTCCACGACTACTATGACATCCCTGTGCTGCAGTTGCAGCGTGAGGCCTGCCGTGCCGGCTTTAACCAGGAGTATAACATGTGGCTGCTCAGCTATGGCAATCCCGGGTTGGTGACAGAGTGTGGCATCACAAGCGAGAACATGGACCAGCGGTTGACTCCGTTCTTCAAATGGCTCGAGCAGGGCAATCACGTGAAACTGTCCCGGCGCGGAGTGCCGCACATCAACAGTCACTCGATCGCGATGCTGGATGTGGATGCCATGAAGCGTCTTGCAGCCAAGGAGGATCCCTCGACCATGAAAGATGCCGCGCGGGCGTGGAGCAAGTGGCTCATTAACATCCCCTGCGACACCACCAGCTCGCTGCGCGCCACCGTGATGTCGAGCCTGCTGCTGTGGAGCGTGGCAACTCTTGACATCAAGATCACGATAGGTGACTCGCAGCTGCTTACCACCCCTAAACTGATGGGAGTGGGCCTCGCGGTGATGATTGACCAACTGCAGGAACGCAACATGAAGGAGCTGGACCGCACTGGATATGTGGAAGCAATGATGTGTCTTGTGGACTATGCCCGTCGCAACAAGCGCGCGCTGGGACTTGACAGCAAGACGCTGCAGTACATAGGACAGGACGATGACACGCTGCGCGACTTGATGGGCAAGGAATATGACAAGATGAATGCCGAGCCAGCCCAACCGGCCCAGCGTAAACCGTCACCCCGTAAACGAACAAGGCGATGAGACGCAGAGTGCTTTGCTACTTGTTGGTTATTGCGGCGTGGCTGGGATGTCATGCCGGCACTGGTCTGGTGCGGGTGGACAGCCGCACTCCGGCTGTGCCTCTCTATGATAACTATTTCCACTCTTGCCAGGTGGCGCTGCTCAATGGTGTGGACAGTGCCGGGGTGGCCACCTATGCCATCGCGTTGACCTTTGACGAGGGTGACGTGTCGGTCGCCATGGGCGATGAGGTTACTTTCAAGCTACGTGACGGTCAGACGGTGGTGCTGCACACTGCCGACCGCACGCGTTCCTCCGACATACACTGGCGCAGGTTTAAAAATGATAAGGTGAAACTGGTCACTGTCTATTGTCACATCACGTGGGAACAACTGGCCCGAATGCTCGAAACCGATAGTTATTCTTTTTCATTAAAGACATCTCGTAATGACTTCTCAAGGAATATAAAAGATGTTAAAAAAATACTTAACGGTTTGTATAAACAGTTGAATAATACGTAGGTACAATGAATCTTATAAAAACTGGATAAATATATACTTGTATAATATAAAAATATTTATTAATTTTGCACCATCATTTTTTCCTAGGGCACATAATTAAATAATGTGAAGGAGTTGATGCCGCTGTGAAGCGTTGTCAACTTTTTTTGTTTCATTATGCACACACTATGATTCGTTAAATACTACAATATACTAGTATGGGTCTTTTAGTTTCCGCGTACAGTTGGGTAGTTTTTTTTAGCGGATTTTTCTGGTTGGTGGGATGCAGTAGACATGCGCTGAAGTCGCGGACTTTCAGCCCGCACGTGTTGTGTGCTTTTCTATCCGAGGCCTACACTCGCCTAACGGCTCGTTTCGACCCCGGTTATAGTTCGCCTGACGGCTCACGGCACGCGCCTTCAGCGCTTCACATGCCTTAGTTACTTCGAACTTCACCAACCGGAAAAATCTGCTGGACCATTGTTGTCCTGGAAAAAAGCAGATATGGCTCCAATTTGTTTGATGTACTGTTAGTTTGGCGCTCTGACAAAACTGGGGGCTTGACCCTGAAGAAAAAGATGAAAATGTTTTTTTTTGTTTTTACTGGACAAGAATAGTTTTTATCTTTCGTGAAAAAATAGTATCTTTGCAGTGAAATTAGGGATAAACCAAATTTTTACTATCAAATATGAATCTGAGTCCTCTCACGGCGGTGTCGCCCATCGACGGCCGCTATTGTAGCAAGACCAACGCGCTGAGCGCATACTTCAGCGAGGCTGCGTTGATTAAGTACCGTGTAAAAGTAGAAGTAGAGTATTTCATAGCCCTGTGCGGAGTCCTTCCCCAGCTAGAGTCCGTGCCCGCCCAGGTACATGAACAGTTGCGCGACATCTACCGCAACTTTACCCTCGACGATGCTAACCGTGTCAAGGAGATAGAAAGCGTTACCAACCACGATGTCAAGGCCGTTGAGTATCTGCTCAAGGAGAAGTTTGACGCCATGGGACTGGAACAGCACAAAGAGTTTATCCACTTTGGCCTCACTAGCCAGGACATCAACAACACGTCGGTGCCCATGTCGATCAAAGACGCCCTCAACGAGGTGGTGGTTCCCGCTATCGAGCAGGTCGTTGCATGGTTGAGCGAGCATGCCGAGGCATGGAACGAGATCCCCATGCTGGCCAAGACCCACGGTCAGCCTGCATCGCCCACTCGCCTGGGAAAGGAGCTCCGCGTGTATGCTTACCGCCTGGAGCAGCAACTGACTCAGTTAAAGGCAGTTCCCGTGAGCGGCAAGTTTGGCGGTGCCACCGGCAATTTCAATGCTCATCTCATCGCTTTCCCGCAACATGACTGGCGCAAGTTTGCCGGCGAGTTCCTGGCCAACAGCTTGGGTATCGTGCGCGAGGAGTGGACCACACAGATCTCAAACTATGACAACCTGGCGGCCCTCTTTGACGCCCTCAAGCGCATAGGCACTATCCTCATTGACCTTGACCGCGACGTGTGGATGTATATCTCGATGAACTATTTCAAGCAGAAGATTAAGGCCGGTGAGGTGGGCTCCAGCGCTATGCCCCACAAGGTTAATCCCATTGACTTTGAGAACAGTGAGGGTAACCTGGGTATTGCTAATGCCATCCTCGAGCATCTGGCCCATAAACTGCCCGTGAGCCGCCTGCAACGTGACCTCACCGACAGCACTGTGCTGCGCAACGTGGGCGTGCCATTTGGCCACATAATGATTGCATTGGCTAGCACGCTTAAGGGCCTCAATAAACTCATTCTTAATGAGGAGGCTATCAATGCCGACCTTGATAACACGTGGAGCGTTGTGGCTGAGGCGATGCAGACTATCTTGCGCCGCGAGGGTTACCCCAAGCCCTACGAGACTCTCAAGGCTCTCACCCGTACTAATGCTGTGGTTGACGCTCAGAGTATTGCCACCTTTGTGGAGACTCTCGACGTGAGCGATGAGGTGAAGGCCGAACTCAAGGCCATCACTCCGCACAGCTATACGGGGTATTGATTTTAAGAGCGCTGCGCTTTTCAGAGCGTTCGCCGTTGGCTTCCTTTTCAGAGCGGTCGCCTTTGGCTTCCTTTTCAGAGCGGTCGCTGTTGGCTCCCTTTTCGGAGCGCTGCGCTTTGAGGTGAATTTTGTATAAAGGTTTTTTATCTAAACTCATGAGATATGAAACGATTGATTAATGTTGTGCTGTTTGTTGTAGCTTTTGTCGTGGCGATGGCTCAGCCTGAGTCGATGATCCCGCAGGAGATGGTGCACTCTCCGGCCCAGGACTCGGTGCTTGCTCGGCCGCTGACTTATCCTGCTTATATCGTTAAACCCCGCTTTGTGCCACAGCATGTTGAGGTCCTGTCGATTAACAACAGCCTCATCTATGTCAATAAGCAGGATTCGCTGTTTAACAACATATGCGCTGAGCGTGGCAAGGACGGCACGTGGACTAAGCACACGCTGCTGGGGCGCTCGCTCAAGCAGCATTGGGACGAGGGCGACTCGGTCAACAAGAAGGGGGAGCCCACGGCCAAGTTCAAGGTGCGCTCTCACGCCTGGACCCACATCGTGCTCCAGGAACAGAGCCGCCTGCCGCGCATCAACTTTGAGTGGTACCGCATCGCTGTGCGCCTGTGGGTGGACTACATCCGTCGCAATTGCCCCAACCCCGACGTGCAGATTCTGCTCCAGCTCAACTGGGCCTACAACCTTGACTGGGACAAGTATACCGAGCAAAACGAGGTCTTATACCGCAACTGCTTGGCGCTGGCCCAGGAGTGCAATGTGACGCTGGTTCCCATAGGCATGGGTTTCCAGGACCACTATGAGCGGGGCGGTAAGGAACTTGCCGGCAAGCTGCACAACGACGAGTGCCACCCGTCGTGGAGAGGCACTTATTTGTCGGCCTGCATGGAATATGCCGTGATATTTAACGACAGTCCGCTCAACATTGGCTTTGACTCGCCCAAGCTTACTCCCGATGCCTGCCGTGAGGTGCGTGAATGTGCCGCCCGGGTGCTGGGCAAGTTCAACCAGTGAGAGGTAACTATACGACTATGGGCTAGATTACCCCGTTGCAGTGTAGTTTGCTAGTGAGAGGTAACTATACAGAAATGCTTTCTTGTATAATCCCCGCGTAGATCTCACGGAAATCATGGATTAATCAAAGGATTATTTGGTTTTCAGATTAAATTTCTGCGTGATTTCTGTGAGATCCGCGAGATCCGCGAGAGATAATCCTCATTGCTGTATAGTTACCAGAGAGGATTATGTGTTAAATAATGTTTAAAGTTAAGGTCTAGTGCGTTGCGTAGCGGAAAATTTTGTACCTTTGTAAAAAATGTGCACGTATTAGCACTAAACTATTTAGAAATAAAGAGGAAATTTATAAAAGACTAGGCCGAGAGGCCTGTGTAATACTAAAAACCAATAAACATCAAATTATTAAGTATGGAAGAAAATTTCGAAAAGAAGCCAAAGCGTCCCCGCATAGGCGAGGGCAAGGTTAACCTTGATGAAGCCAACAATCAGGCCAATTATGAGGAATCGAATTTTTCGCATGAATCACATGGCGAACGTAGTTACGAATCAACTGAGTATCAGGGAGGCTATCAGCAAAGAGGTTATCAGCAGCGCCAGGGCGGCTATCGCCAGGGCGGTTATCAGCAACGTGGTTATCAGCAGCGTGGCTACCAGCAGCGCCAGGGCGGCTATCGCCAGGGTGGTTACCAGCAGCGCGGCTACCAGCCCCGTTACAACAATCCCGAAGTAGCAGGTGAAAACACTAACACCGAGGCACAGGGCACTGCCCAGCAGGTAGAACGCAACGAGGGCTACCAGCAGCAGGGTTACCAGCAGCAGGGCTATCGCCAGCAGGGCGGATACCGTCAGCAGGGTGGTTACCAGCAGCGCCAGGGCGGTTATCGTCAGCAGGGCGGTTATCGTCAGCAGGGCCAGGGCGGCTATCGCCAGCAGGGCGGTTACCGTCAGCAGGGCCAGGGCGGCTATCGTCAG
Organism: Sodaliphilus sp.; assembly: GCA_045628365.1. Lineage (GTDB taxonomy): Bacteria > Bacteroidota > Bacteroidia > Bacteroidales > Muribaculaceae > Sodaliphilus. Next base: position 6,369 of record JAZQPG010000148.1, read on the forward strand.
CAGGGTGGTTACCGTCAGGACGGCGGTTACCAGCAGGGCGGTTACCAGCAGGGCGGCTATCGCAAGCGTCCCCAGCCCAAGCGCAACATGGGACCCCGTCCCCAGATGCGTTTCACTCCGCGTCCCCAACCCGTTGAATATGAGGAGCCGGTACTGGATCCCAATATGGAAGTACGCCTGAACAAGTTCATGGCAAACGCCGGTGTGTGCTCACGCCGTGAGGCCGACGAACTGATTCAGAAGGGACTCGTGAAGGTTAACGGCGAGGTCGTTACCGAACTTGGTGTTAAGATCACCCCCAAAGATATAGTAGAATATAACGACAAGGTTGTAACCACTGAGAAGAAGTGCTACATCCTGCTCAATAAACCCAAAGACTGCGTCACTACCAGCGATGATCCCAACGGCCGCAAGACCGTCATGGACCTCGTGAAGGGTGCATGCGAGGAGCGCATCTATCCCGTTGGTCGCCTTGACCGCAACACCACCGGTGTGCTTCTGCTCACCAACGACGGTGACCTGGCGTCTAAGCTCACTCACCCCAAGTATGTGAAGAAGAAAATCTACCAGGTGTGGACCGACAAGCCCATCAGCGAGGAAGACATGCAGCACATTGCCGACGGCGTTGAGCTCGAGGACGGCATGATCCATGCCGATGCTGTTAGCTACGTGAGCGCTAACGACCGCAAGCAGGCCGGTATCGAGATCCACTCAGGTAAGAACCGTGTGGTTCGCCGCATCTTTGAACACCTTGGTTACCACGTCGTTAAGCTTGACCGCGTTTACTTCGCAGGCCTCACTAAGAAGAACCTGCCTCGCGGCCGCTGGCGTTACCTCACTCAGGAAGAGGTTAACTTCCTGAAGCAGGGTTCATTTGAATAATTCAAGGAACTAAATACTACAATAAATAATGGATATTACAAGAACTAAAGTTGTTGACATCTTCAACCCCGCCCTCGTGGGCCAGGACGTGTGTGTGAAAGGCTGGGTGCGTTCTCACCGCAGCAACAAGTATGTACACTTCATTGCGCTCAACGACGGCTCGACTATCAAGACCGTTCAGGTAGTGGTAGACCCCGCCAAGGTGGATGAGGAGTTGCTCAAGAACATTACTACAGGTGCCTGCATCTGTGCCGTTGGTACTCTCGTTGAGAGTCAGGGCGCCGGCCAGAGCGTTGAAATCCAGTGCAAGGAAATCACCCTCTATGGCACTTGCCCCAACGACTATCCCATGCAGAAGAAGGGCCAGACCTTTGAGTACATGCGCCAGCATGCACACATGCGCCTGCGCACCAACACCTTCGGTGCTGTGTTCCGCATTCGCCACCACATGGCAATGGCTGTTCACACCTACTTCCACCAGCACGGATACTTCTACTTCCACGCTCCCCTCATCACTGCTAGTGACTGTGAGGGCGCTGGCGAGATGTTCCAGGTTACCACCAAGAACCTCTACAAGCTGCAGAAGGACGACAACGGCCAGATAAAATATGACGACGATTTCTTCGGAAAGATGACTTCGCTCACCGTGAGCGGTCAGCTCGAAGGCGAGCTCGGTGCAACAGCACTTGGCGCCATCTACACCTTCGGTCCCACTTTCCGTGCCGAGAACAGTAACACTCCCCGTCACCTGGCTGAGTTCTGGATGATCGAGCCCGAGGTTGCTTTCCTGGAGCTCAACGGCCTGATGGACCTTGAGGAAGACTTCATCAAGTTCTGCGTTAAGTGGGCACTTGACAACTGTAAGGATGACCTCGAGTTCCTCAACAAGATGATCGACAAGGAGCACAAGCTCATTGAGCGCCTTGAGGGCATCGTGAACAGTGATTTCATCCGTCTCGAGTATACCGAGGGTATCAAGATCCTGGAAGAGGCTATCGAGAAGGGCGTTAAGTTTGAATTCCCCATCAAGTGGGGCGGCGACCTGGCGAGCGAGCACGAGCGTTACCTCGTGGAGACTCACTTCAAGAAGCCCGTGATCCTCTACAACTATCCGCGCGAGATCAAGGCCTTCTACATGAAGCAGAACAACGAGCCCGAGGAGCGTCGCACCGTTCAGGGTACCGACGTGTTGTTTCCCCAGATTGGCGAGATCATTGGCGGTTCAGTGCGTGAAGAGAGCCTCGAGATCCTCAACAGTGAAATCGAGCGCCGCAACATCCCCACCAAGGACATGTGGTGGTATCTCGACACCCGCAAGTACGGCACATGCCCCCACGCAGGTTTTGGCCTCGGCTTTGGGCGCCTCATCCTGTTCGTGACCGGCATGCAGAACATCCGTGACGTCATCCCCTTCCCCCGCACTCCCAACAACGCCGAGTTCTAACTGAAGTCTCGACAGGTCGGGACCCGTGTGAAAGGGAAACGATAATAACAGGCGACGGCAACCAACGCTACACATGGCGTGGCTGCCGTCGCTGTTTTTGTCTGGTTTCACGAGGCGGGAATTGGCTCCTGCCCGAGTGGGGCGTGCCTGTGTTCCTGATTACTGATGGCCTACCACCTTGTAGGCTATTCCCGAGCCGGTGCGCACGGGTTTGTAGTAAGTCCCGTTGTGCAGGTACAGGGTCTCACCGCCCACGGTCACTGTTTTCACTCCACGGTCGGGCAGGGATGTCACCATGTCGCCTGTCACGGGGCGCCGAGCTTCGTTGCCATGGGTGTTCTGCTGACTCGAGGGAGCACCGTGCTGGGCGACGTGGCCGCTCGGGTACCCATTTCCTTGCTGCTGGGAGACGTGGCTGCTCTGGTACCCGTTTCCCTGTTGCTGGGTGACGTGGCCGCTCTGGTACCCGTTTCCTTGTTGCTGGGTGACGTGGCCGCTCTGGTACCCGTTGCCTTGTTGCTGGGTGACGTGGCTGTTGTAGCCCGACGTTGGTGGGGGAGTGACATCATGGGTGTAGGTTCCTCCGGTGTTATTGTTGCTTCCCTGTGGATTCAGCAAGTAGCTGCAACTTGTCAGTGAAAGCGTTAGCGCTGCAATGATGATCGTTTTCTTCATGTACATGTTGATTAGTTATTAGTGTTGTGGGTGCAAAATCCTTTGCTGTGTCACGGCAAATTTACAACAAAAACTTCACTCATGAAAATATCAGGTGTGAAAAACGCTTTTACACACCCCATAAGTGCCCCATGTTCATGCCTTAACACCCGCCAGAACACTAAATATTTTTAAAAAAGTGGCTTTGATGGAGCTAAAATTGGGAAATGTGGAGAAAAAGTAGTAATTTTGCATATTAATATGCCTCAACCGTGAATTGCACTCGCCTGGAGGGCGCTACTGATGTTGCAAAGTTGGCAGGCCCGTTGGGCTAGAGTGACGGTAAGAGGTGAAATAATTGACCTTATGGATGTAAAAAACGTTTTATTCATTTCTCAGGAAATAATGCCTTATCTGCCCGAGACAGCTATGTCGAAGCTTGGTTTTGACTTGCCTCAGGGAATGCAGGAGATGGGTGTGCAGGTTCGCACATTCATGCCTAAGTACGGTCTCATCAATGAGCGTCGCAACCAGCTGCACGAGGTGATCAGGCTGTCGGGAATGAACATTGTCATTGATGATACCGACCATCCTTTGATTATCAAGGTGGCCACTTTGCCGTCACGTGCTCAGGTGTACTTTATCTACAATGACGACTATTTCGCTCATAGCCTTACCAAGGAACTGGAGACCGCTACATCGCCTGCCGACAACGACGAGCGTAGCATCTTCTTCGTGCGTGGTGTTATCGAGACAGTGCGCAAGTTGCGCTGGGTGCCCTCGGTTATCCACTGCAGCGGTTGGATCTCGGCCCTGGCAATGGTCTACATGAGAGAACTGTACAGTGACGACCCCTCTTTCCGCGATGCTAAGATTGTGTACTCGCTGTGGGACGAGGAGATTGCCCAGCCCTTGGATGCCCGCTTGGGTGTTAAACTCAAGTTTGACGGCATGGAGGACCGGGTGGTAGAGGATTTCTTTGACAAGAACGTTGACATCACGGCGCTCACCCGCCTTGCCGTTAAGTACTGTGACGGCGTGGTGCAGTGTAGCGAGAACGTGAAACCCGAGGTTCTCGAAGTGGCTAAGGAGTCAGGACTTCCCTTCCTTCCCTTCAACGAGGACAACGGTGAGTTTGTGAAACAGTGTCTGGAGTTCTACAAGACTTTATAAACTGTTTGCCAAGACTGAACTTTTTAAATCAAAAGAAGAAACTTTTAAATATGAAACGTATACTCAATGTGCTGTTTGCTGTCGCCTTGCTGCTGGGAACTTTCTCATGTAGCGACGATACCATCGGAGGCTCGACCAACGACACTCGCCTGGCGATAATTGAGGACTCTTCATTTGTGATCACAGGCCAGTCGGTTGAGAACACCAGCCTGCATGCTCGCACCAGCACCCAGCTGCTCGGTGTCATCAAGAGCGAGGGCTATGGCACGCTGTCGTCAAGCATCGTTACCCAGTTCATGCCGGTTTATGGTGTTGACACCACGGGCACGCCGCTGGAGTATCTTGACTCGTGCAAACTGGTGCTTCGCCTGCCGTCGACCGGAGCATTCACCGGCGACTCGCTGGCTCCCATGAAGCTTAACGTGTATCGACTCAACAAGTCATTGCCGTCGCCCATCTACAGCGACTTTGACCCCACCGGATACTACGACGAGAGTTCGCTGATGGCCACTACAGCCTACAGTAACACGTCATCAAAGCTTATTGCCGAATATGACTCGCAGAACTACAGTTACATCTATCATCGCGAAGTTGAGGTGCCCATGCCCCTTGACTATGCCCGAGACCTGTACAATGAGTTCTTGAAACATCCCGAGACGTTCAACACGCCCTCAAACTTTGAGAAGTATTTCCCCGGCATCGCAATCGTAAACAGCTTTGGCAGCGGTCGCGTGATGAACTTCACCGACACCGAGTTCCGTGTTTACTACCGCAAGTTCATGCAACTTAATGACACTACCGATACCATCTACAAGGGCTTGAGCCAGGCTTATCTCGCTTCTTCGCCCGAGGTGCTGCAGAACAACATCATCCGTCTCGACGTGGACGAGGCCATCAAGCAGCGAGTTGCCGAGGGACAGGCAATCATCATGGCTCCCGCAGGCTATGAGGTAAAGGCCCGTTTCCCCATCCAGGATGTCATTGACATGTATAAGAACAAATCTAAGGGCTCGATGTCGGTTATCAACTCGCTCAGCCTGGAGATTCCTGCCGAGGAGATTTCGACAGAGTATTCCATCGCTCCTCCTGAGCATCTGCTCATGGTGAAGAGCGCGATGAAGAACGACTTCATTGCAGGTGACAGCCTGACAAACAGCAAGGACTCGTTCCATGCCACATACGATGCCGAGAAGAAGGTTTACCGCTTCACCGGACTGCGCAACTACATCCTTGACATTATCAACAACAAGGGCGGCGTTGCGAGCGAGGAGGACACCTACTTCACCATCACCCCCATGGACGTGATTTCCTATACTGACAACTCGTCGAGCTACTACTATTACTACCAGAGCAACCCCACCACCACGGTGACAAAGATCTCGCCTCAGGTGTCATGCCCCGGTATTGTAAGGCTCAGGCTGGACAAGGCTAAGGTGAAACTGGTGTTCAGTAAGCAGTCGATGTCTTAACTGTCCTGCAAAGGAAAAACGAAATACGGTGCTCAGTCGCCGTGACAGCCACAATAGCTCAGTTGGTTAGAGCATTTCATTCGTAACGAAAAGGTCGCGGGTTCGAGTCCCGCTCGTGGCTCACCTTTTTTACTCAGCAAGGCTGCTCCCCGTCAAGGGGCTGCAGCCTTGTTGCTAAAGATTATTATAAAAGAATTACCGTGGTATGGAACTGAGCGTAAAACAATTCATGCAGCACCAGCCGGGCTATCCCAGCGTGAGCGACACCGATAAGTATTACTTTGTGGTTGCTGTGCATGTTGCCAGGGCGTGGGACCGCCTTGGTGTTCTCGTCGATATTGATGAGCGCGTGCGCGTGCGCGTGGTGCTGGCTGTTATAGGGTACTACCAGGATGTCGTGGCCGATGCCGGGCTGTGGCGCACGTTTACCTCGTTGCACATGCGCCAGCATGGCCAGCCGTTACCTCATTATATCCGCAGTGACGACTACATTGACTTTGAGCTTAATGTTGACGACCTGCGGTACCTCATCTGGTACACGCTGGACTATAGCCCTGAGGTTGACTGTGCTCTTTCACCTCACGACGAGTCGTTACTGTTGCTTGCCAGGGCTATGCACGAGGTCCTGGACTATGACTACGAGCATGCTCCGGTGCCAGTTGAACTCACCATGCTCACCGGTGTTGACCTCAATGATGAGAACGAACGACAGGCCACCTATGACTTGGCCTATTGGTTCTACTGGCGCAGCTACATGATGCAGGGCAACTCCATCGCTGCCACCAACGAGGCCATGCCCCAGGCTCATGAGATCATTGCTCGATGTGGCGAGAGCGATGCGACACCTCTGCTGCATGACCTCAACGACCGCATCATGTCTAGTCGCCCTGCCACCATGGGCCCCATCACGCTCCCCCTGAGCCAATGGCTAAAAGAAATCACCCGATAACGATTGATGTGATAGATTTGTTATTGGGAATTGAACTCTAGTGGAGGGTGGCTGTGAAGTAAGGTTACTGAACAAAAAGTAGTTACCTCGCTAATTCTAATTGGTGCAGAATGGCGAGGTAACTTTTTTCTCAAGTAGATATTTGTATTGCGTCTTGTGACGCCTTTAATTTACAGTAGGTTTTTGAGCTCATTTACTGATAATCCTGTGTTTTGGGCCACAAATTCAATATCTAAACCGTTTGCAAGAAGGTTTTTGGCGATTGTGATTGACATGTTGTGTTCGCCTTCAGCACGTCCCTCTGCACGTCCTTCAGCACGTCCCTCTGCACGTCCCTCTGCACGTCCTTCCTTCATTGCGGTGCTAATCACGTCATTCTGGATCATAACAGCTTCGATGTGTTTGTCGTAGGCGATCTTTTCAACCTTATTCATTGCCATGTATTCCAGTTTTTTCTTGGCTTCTTGCAGGCCTGGTGCAGTTGTGTTGTCACTGATGTCACCATCTTTGAGGTATTTTAGCCATTCTTCGAGATGCGTCTCTGCAATCTTGTTAAATGCATTAACGCGTACTAGATAGTACTCGGGAAATACCTCCTCAGGGGCCTTCATGTTGATTACATTTTTCTCCTTGGTCGTAATTTGTAGGGTGTCATGCTTGGTCACGCCAGTAAATACCGTTTGTCCACGATAAACATAATCCTCACCCTTGCCAAGGTCGAAATATAATATACTTATTGAGTATACTTTTTTAACTTGGTCATAGGTGTTTCCAAGGTTGATGTGCTCAGTAATCGTTTTGGCAACACCATAGAGGATGCGCTCCAGGTAATATAACTCGCGGGTGAGTTGTATCTCTACAATGACAATCTCGTCATGGCTGTTTTTAGCCTTGATGTCCACACGGTTGAACTTGTCGCTAGGGTCGTCCTGGTTGCTCTCGCTCTCAAGCAGCTCGATAATGTGCATTTCCTCGCCCAGCAACACCGTAATGAGACCCTCCAAGATGCTGAAATTGGCCTTGTCGCGCAAAATTTTTTTTGCTGCCCAGTCAAATCTGATGTAACGATTGTGTGCCATATTACTTTATTGTTTACTATTAGTTATGCAAAGTAACAACATAATTCCAATAATTCCAAATCTTTTTGTGAAATTATTTCCTATGCTTTTGCGTGCGTTGGTATGTTGGTGTATTTTTCCTGTTGTGCGATGTGATTCTACATAATCATGGTGAGGAGCAGTTGTTTTAGGCATTTTTCCAGATGCTTTTGATACTGTTTTATTCATAGTCGTTCCAGTCGCCGGAGCGGCCGTCTTCCTCGGCGTTGTCTTCGTAGCCGGCTTCGTAGCCCTCGTCGTATCCTAGTTGGTAATCGCGGCGTTTCTTGCCTTTGTAGCGTGTCGAGTCGTCATATTGTCCGTGCCATCCGTTGCCGCCCACCACGTCGTCCTCGCCGTCGTCATATCCCTTGTCATATCCTTCTTTATATTCCTTGGAGATCTTAGTGGATGAGTTCAGTGGCTGGGCGTTGTTGGTTACTTCGGGTTTCACTTCGGTTATGTGTGTTGTGTCGGGTTGTGGTGTGTAGTATTGTACGGGCCAGCTGTAGTTTTCGGTATAACTTTGATTTTCGTTGTAGGAGTTGCTGTTTTCCTGCTGCGAGTCGTTATCGTCTGAACATGAACATGCCGTCATCAGTGCCATTAACATCAAAAATAACGACAGTAAGGTGATACTATGGTGTTTTTCCATATTGCTTTTGTAATTAAAAACCGTGCAACACATTTCCTCGGTTTAAGGAGAGATGCGTTGCACGGTTAATGTTATTCAGTTATCAGGTCACGTTGCGGGGATTAGAGTCCGCGTCCGTGGCACTGCTTGTACTTCTTGCCACTACCGCAGGGGCAGGGGTCGTTGCGGCCCACGCGTGGACCACTGACAACGGGAGCAGTCACGCGGCGGGGTTGTCCGGTGCCTCCCGAAGCTGCTGCGCGCTGTGCGCGTGCGTTAGCCTCGATGGGATCTTCGTCCTGTCCGCGGCTTTCGTTGTACTGCTGTCGCTCCTGTGGCATCTCGCGCTGCTGTACTGTTGCCTGCTCGGCCTGCTTTGCAGCGTCTTCCTCAGCTTGGATGGGGATTTGTCCGCGCATGAGTGTGCTCACTGTCTTGGCATTCATGTCTCCTACCATAGCCTTGAAGAGGTTGAACGACTCGGTCTTGTAGATCACGAGGGGATCCTTCTGCTCGTAGCTAGCGTTCTGCACGCTCTGCTTGAGCTGATCCATCTCGCGCAGGTGTTCCTTCCAGTTCTCGTCGATGGTGAGCAGCATGACGGCCTTTTGCCAAGCCTTCTCGAGCGACTTGCACTGTGACTCGTAGGCTTCCTTTACACTGATGGTGATGCCGAATGTGCGTCGTCCGTCGGTAATGGGAACGCGCATGAGTCCCTGTGGCTCGATGCCGGCTTCGATTTGCTGTGCGACCACGTTCTGGATCACGGGGTTGGCGATCTCGCTGAGACGTGACATCTTGCGGTTGAATGCTGCGAGAACAGCTTCGTTCAGTTGCTCAACCTTCTTGCTGTCGTCCATGCGGCGGTACTGTTCCTCGTCGAACGGTGCCTCGATGGCATATGTTGAGAGGACAGCCATGTTGAAGTCCTCATACTGGTCATTCTCGAACTTGCTAACGATGTCCTCAACACTGTCATAGAGGGTGTTGATGATGTCGATGCCGATGCGCTCGCCCATTACGGCATGGTGACGGCGGCTATAAACCACCTTGCGCTGTGCGTTCATCACGTCGTCATACTCGAGCAGGTGCTTACGCACGCCGAAGTGGTTCTCCTCAACGCGTTTCTGTGCGTTCTCGATGCTGTTGGTAACCATCTTAGACTCGATGGCTTCGCCATCCTTGAGTCCCAGGCGGTCGAGCACCTTGACAATCTTCTCGCTAGCGAAGAGTCGCATAACCTTGTCCTCAAACGAAACGAAGAATACACTTGAACCGGGGTCACCCTGACGTCCGGCACGACCACGCAGCTGGCGGTCGACGCGGCGGCTCTCGTGACGCTCGGTACCGATGATTGCGAGACCACCGGCAGCCTTAACCTCGTCGGTAAGCTTGATATCGGTACCACGACCAGCCATGTTGGTAGCGATGGTAACGACACCCTTGCCCTCGACTGCGCGTCCGGCCTGTGCCACGATGTCGGCCTCCTTTTGGTGCAGCTTGGCGTTTAGCACCTGGTGGGGGATGTGGCGCATGGTGAGCTGTCGGCTCAGTCGCTCAGAGATCTCGACCGATGTGGTACCCACGAGGACGGGACGTCCCTTGTCGCGCATAGCCTCGATCTCCTCAATAACGGCGTTGAATTTCTCCTTCTCGGTCTTGTACACGCGGTCGGGCATGTCGTTGCGCAGCACGGGACGGTTGGTGGGTATAGTCACTACATCGAGATTGTAGATGTCCCAGAACTCACC
>JAZQPG010000149.1:0-2045 GCA_045628365.1 Sodaliphilus sp.
ACAGAGCCGTGAGCGCACGGAAGAATATTTGGACGAACTGGCTTTCCTCTTGGAGACGGCAGGCGGTGTGCCCGTGGCACGTTTCGTGCAGGCCATGGACCGTCCGAGCAGCGTGACCTATCTCGGTTCTGGCAAACTGGAGGAGATTCATCAGTATATCAAGGCTGAGGACCTGCAACTTGCTGTGGTCGACGACGAACTGAGTGCCACGCAACTCCGCAATATGGAGAACGCCTTGGAGTGCCGAATTTTGGATAGGACCAGTCTGATTCTGGATATTTTCGCTTCCAATGCGCACACCTCTCACGCAAAAGCACAAGTGGAGTTGGCGCAATATCAATATCTTCTGCCGCGTTTGACCCGAATGTGGACGCACTTGGAACGTCAAAGGGGCGGTATCGGTATGCGCGGTCCTGGTGAGGAACAGATCGAGACCGATCGCCGTATCATTAAGACCAAGATTGCATTGCTCAAGCAGAAACTAGTGGCATGGGACAAGCAGAAGTTTATCCAGCGTAAGAACCGCGGCAAGCTCACCCGTATTGCTCTCGTGGGCTATACCAACGTTGGTAAATCCACGCTGATGAACGTGTTGAGCAAGAGCGACGTGTTTGCTGAGAACAAACTCTTTGCAACCCTCGACACCACCTGCCGCAAGGTGGTTATTGAGAACCTCCCGTTCCTGCTCACCGACACCGTTGGGTTTATTCGTAAACTGCCCACTCACCTTGTGGAGTCATTCAAGACTACCCTTGACGAGGTGCGCGACAGCGACATCCTGGTTCACGTGGTCGACATCAGCCATCCGCAGTTTGAAGAGCAGGTCGAGGTGGTTAACAAGACCCTTCAGGAAGTGTGCGATGCCGGCAACAAGGAGATGATCATGGTATTCAACAAGGTCGACCAGTTCTCTTACGTTCCCAAGGACGAGGACGACCTCACACCTCGCCTGCGCGAGAACATCCCCCTCGACGAACTCAAGGAAACATGGATGGCACGCATGGCAGGTAACTGCGTGTTTATCTCGGCCAAGAACCTGACTAACATCGATGAACTTAAGCAACTCTTGTACAAGAAGGCCCACGCCATCCACACAGAGCGCTTCCCCTACAACGACTTCCTGTACCAGAAATACGACGACCTTACCGAGGAATAACATAAGTTTTCACAGCATAATGTCCACGAACGGCAAATGAACTGTTCGTGGACATTTTTATACGGTTTGATATTAAATTATGCTGCTTCCTTATATCGCTCGTAGACTTCCTACAATTGTTTGTCCTTTTCAGTCATCTGATAGAAGTTTTCCATGAAGAACGCATTGAAAGTTTTGAATCTCGCGAATCACCAGTACCCACAAGGGGTGAAGCACAGTTCCATCACCCATTTTGACCTATAGACCAAAAAAACGGTTATAGTTCACTCTCGCTCACAATACGCGCCTTCAGCGCTACATCGGATTGCATATAATTGCCTTTAATAGTCATGCCTATTATTTCCTTTTGAGCTTTAGCGTTCTGTCCCAGGTGCTTATGACCGCAAAGAATGTTGAGAGTACTGTTATCTCGATAAACATTTCGCCATAGGGCTTATCCCTTGATATCAAGCTGAATGCGGTGCATGTCACAAAGAAAATGACGAAATTGCTGAGAAGTTGTTTCTGGGTCTTCTTCACTTCGTCTTTATCTGTCAACTGAATGATTTGTGCTGCACAAAACAACATTACTGCGAGGAAAATGGCAAATGTCACATATTTCAACACTTGTATTTCGAGCCAAACTCCTAAAATGGTTGCACCCAGGCCCAATGCCAGCAGTGTCCAATAGATAGTGAGTGATGTTTTTCTTGTCATATGGATTTATTGCGAGTTTATGTTGTAATAATGGGAGGCAATCAAGCAACTACCTCCCATGATATGTGTCTTAATCGGGTATTAACCCAAGAGTTCTTTCATCTTGTCCATTGCTGCACCCAGACCCTCGGTGTTGCGACCACCTGCCTGTGCAAGACCGGGCTGGCCACCGCCACCGCCTTGGATTAGTTTG
>JAZQPG010000150.1:0-7482 GCA_045628365.1 Sodaliphilus sp.
ACGTCCCTGGCAGATGTCCTCGGCGGAGGGCAGGGCAGGCCGTCGCATGGCGCACAGCACGCCGCGTGTGAGGGTGTAGCCCGTGAGCGATGCCAGCAGGTCGCGGTCGCCGGTGTAGACCGGGATGTCGCCGCTGCGCTCGATGATGCGTGCTGCATCACCAGTGATGTGGCGCCGCTCGCACAGTAGTGACAACGGCTGGTAGCCGGCATCGATGGCAACGTTGATTACCTTGGGACTCTCGGCGATGAAGATGCCCTTGTCGGGTTCCAGGCGGTTGCGCAGCTGGGCCTCGGTGAGGGTGCTGTAGACCTCCACGCCGGGGTGGGATAGCGATGTTATTTCTATTACAGGCATAGTGAATGATGAGTGTTTACTTGGCCTGCTTGAGCCCCATCTGAATGTTCTTGATCAGTGCCTCCGACGAGTAGGTTGCTCCGGTGGCCACGTCGGGCTTGAGGTTCAGCGCCTGCTGCACGGTGAGCCCCTCATACTGTGCAAAGACCTTTGCGGTGGCTCGCTTGAAGTACTGCGGGGTCTCCTTGTTGGGCAAAGCCTCGATTTTGACAATCTTGCCGCCCTTGATGGTGATGTTGAGCGGAGTAGTCCCCTGGTATCCTATTACCTTCTTGGCAATTTCGCCGGTGTAGATCACCTGCTCGGTCTGGGGCTTTGACGATTTCTTGGCAGTTGTTGTGCGTGCCACGGCTACACCCGCGGTGAGCACTGCTGCGGCAGCGATAACTATCAGTGTTTTGTTAAGTTTCATAATCTTGGAGTATAGTTTCAGGATGCAAAGTTACAACATTTAGACGAAATAGCCTCACACTTGTTTAAGGGTTAAATTGAAAATTTTATTAAAAATACTTTTATATGCCGTATCTTTGTGTTAACTTTGCGTGAATAACGGGGCTCAGTCCCCTGCACAATGACTATAAAGATATGGAGCAAGACTTAAAACAGTGTGTTGAAGTGCTGCGCAAGGGCGGCCTCATCCTGTATCCCACCGACACGATATGGGGTATAGGCTGTGACGCCACTAATGCCGCTGCGGTGAAACGCGTGTACCAGCTTAAGCAGCGTGATGACAGCAAGGCGCTCATCGTGTTGCTCGACAGTGCCGACCACCTGGACCACTATGTCGTTGACGTGCCCTACATGGCTCGTGAGCTCATGGAGGTAGCCGTGAAACCGCTGACAATCATCTATGACGGCGCGTTCAACGTTGCACCGTCGTTGCTGGGCGATAATGACAGCCTGGGCATACGCGTGCCGCAGGAGCCGTTCACCCACAAGCTGTGTGCCATGCTGGGACGCCCGTTGGTGTCGACCAGTGCCAACGTGAGCGGACAGCCCTCGCCGGCAACGTTTGCCGACATTGATGAAAGCATCAAGCAGGGCGTCGACCACGTGGTGAAGTACCGTCAGGATGACGACACGCCCCACGCTGCGTCCAACATCATCAAACTGGGCAGCGACGGCACGTTTAAGATCCTGAGATAGTCATTCATGATAGAGATAGTCATTTGTGATAGATAAACTATAACTTAACTGAAATAGAAACGAGATAGAGTTTGGGATGATAAGCGAACGACTGCAACGCCTCAAATATGTAGCAGGAGACCTGGTGTCAAGCAGCCTGGCCTGGTTGGGCTACAGCTGCACGCGCTATTTTCTCAACGTGTATAGCGGCACCTATGCCACGCTGGGCGACTGGCTGATGGCTCCCATGGTGCTCACGGGTCAGCTGTTGTTCCCGGTCATCATGATGATCGTGTTCTACCTGTCGGGCTACTACAACGAGGTGTTCAGGAAATCTCGCTTGCACGAGTTGTTCACCACGTTGTGGAGCGCGGTGGTTAACGCCTTGATAATCTTTTTTATCGCCCTTATCAATGACATGCAGTGGCAGCGGTCGCTCAACTACGAGATGATATTGCTGCTGGTGGTGATGCTCTTTGCGGGAGTCTACTCGGTGCGTGTTATCAACACGGCCATCACGTCCCATCGCATCAAGCACCGCAAGTGGAGCTTCAAGACCCTCATCGTGGGCCGTGGTTCGGCTGCGGTGGCATTTGTCAACAAACTCGACTCGATGAAACACTCACTGGGTTACAAGATGATGGGCTATGTGAGTATCCCCGGCGAGAACGACGTGAAGGACGTGAACCTACCTTGTTACACACTCGACGACGTGGAGGAGGTGTGCTCGCGTGAAGGCATCCAGGAGATTATCGTTGTTCCCACTAAGGACGCCCCCCGTGTGCTCATGGGCACTGTGAACTCGCTGTTCAAGCTTAATCTCCCCATCAAGATCACCGCGGGCTCATTCGGCATGCTGCCGTCCCACATCCGCATCAGCGACATGGTGGGCGACCCGCTGGTCGACATCTCCAAGTGTAACATGAGCGAGGCCGGCAAGAACATGAAACGCTTGCTCGACATCGTGGTGTCATCGATTGCCCTAGTCTTGCTACTGCCGGTTTATCTTGTCGTGGCGCTGCTGGTCAAACTGGATTCCAAGGGTCCGGTGTTCTATCTGCAGGAGAGGGTGGGGTATCACAACAAGCCTTTCAATATCATCAAGTTCCGCACCATGGTGGACAATGCCGAGAAAGACGGTAGTCCGCAGTTGTCGAGCGACAACGACCCGCGCATCACCAAGTTGGGACACGTGCTGCGCAAGTACCGCATCGACGAGTTGCCCCAGTTCTGGAACGTGCTGCGTGGCGACATGTCGGTGGTGGGACCGCGGCCTGAGCGACAGTACTACATTGAACAGATAATCAAGCGCGTGCCGTCCTACGCCCTGTTGCGCCAGGTGCGTCCGGGTATCACATCGCTGGGAATGGTTAAGTTCGGCTATGCCCAGGATGTCGACCAGATGGTGGAACGCTTGCGCTATGACCTGATATATCTTGAGAACATGTCAATGCTCAACGACTTCAAGATCATGGTCTACACCGTCAAGATCGTATTGACAGGAAGGGGAATGTAACAACGCTTTTTAGAAAATAATGGAGACGCTACCCAGTAAAAGGAAACGTACCTACGGCCCCTCGGCCGGATGGTTCATGAAACTTCTCGCCTGGCGCGAGAACCATGTTGACGAGCGCACCTTCGTGGTGATGCTCGCTCTCATCGTGGGCGTGGCGTCGGGACTGGCCGCTGTGCTGCTCAAGTTTCTCATCGGGTGGATGGCCGGTCTTGTCGAGACCACAACCCAGTGGACCGACGTGAACTACCAGTTCCTGGTGTTCCCGCTCGTGGGTATATTGCTGGCGGCGCTCTATGTGCGCTACGTTGTGCGCGACAACATCTCCCACGGTGTCACCCGCGTGCTCTATGCCATCGCGCTCAAGAAGAGCCGCTTGAAGATCCACAACATGTATGCTTCGCTGGTGGCATCGTCGATGACGATAGGCTTTGGCGGATCGGTGGGAGCCGAGGGCCCCATCGTGTTTACCGGAGCAGCCATCGGGTCAAACCTGGGCCAGCAGTTCCGCCTGTCGCCCCACACGCTGATGCTTCTCGTGGGATGTGGTGCCGCCGCCGGTATAGCCGGTATCTTCAAGGCTCCCATTGCCGGCGTGCTGTTCACTATCGAGGTGCTGATGCTTGACCTTACAGCCGGATCGGCCTTGCCACTCATCGTGGCCTCGGTCACGGGAGCGACGGTGTCCTATATATTCACGGGATATAACGTGGAGTTCTTCTTCTCGCAGAGTGAGCCGTTCTTCACGCGCCGCATTCCGTTTGTCATCATGCTGGGAATCTTTTGCGGCTTCGTGTCACTTTACTTCAGCAAGGTGGTGGAGATGATGGAAGGCATGTTCAAGCGCATCAAGCTGCCACGCCACCGCTTCTATGTGGGTGCGGCGGTGCTCAGTTTGCTTATCTTCCTTTTCCCGCCGCTCTATGGCGAGGGTTACGGTGCCATCAACCTGTTGCTCAAGGGTGAAGCTTCGGAGCTGCTTAACAACAGTTTGTTCGTTGCCAATAGTGGCAACGTGTGGTTCGTGCTGATGTTTATCCTGGCCCTGGGCGCGATGAAGGCGTTTGCCACGAGTGCCACCAATGGCGGTGGCGGTGTTGGCGGTACGTTCGCTCCGTCGCTCTATGTGGGATGCATGGCAGGCTTCTTCTTTGCCTATCTGTTCAACAGCCTGGGCTGGATGGGTGACCTGCCGCTGTCCACTAAGAACTTTGCCCTCATGGGCATGGCCGGCGTGATGGCGGGAGTGATGCACGCCCCCTTGATGGCCATCTTCCTCACGGCCGAGATGACTGGCGGTTACGACCTGTTCCTGCCGTTGCTCATCGTGAGCGTGGTGTCCTATGGCACCTGCCGCATCTTCACCCCCTATGGCATCTATACCCGCCGCCTTGCTCAGCGCGGCGAGCTGCTCACTCATCAAAAGGACCGCAGCGTGCTCACGTTGCTCAAGATGGACAGCGTCATCGAGACCGACTTCGTCTCGGTCAGCCCCGAGATGAGCCTCAAGGATATGGTCGACGCTATCTCGCGCAGCCACCGCAACCTGTTCCCGGTTATTGACGACAAGGGCATGCTGGTGGGTGTGGTTCAGCTCGATGACATACGCAACATCATGTTCCGCCCCGACCTATACAGGCGCATGTACGTGAGCCGTTTCATGGCCATACCGCCTGCCAAGATCGAACTGGGGTCAAGCATGGAGCAGGTGATGAAGATGTTTGATGACACCGGCGCATGGAACCTCCCGGTGGTTGATGAGGGTAAGTACGTGGGCTTTGTGTCAAAGTCCAAGATCTTCAACTCATACCGCCAGGTGTTGAAGCACTACTCATACGACTAAGAGCGGTTTTTCGGAGCGGTCGCGTTGCTCCCTTTTCAGAGCGGGCTGTCGCCCTTTTAAGATGAACGTTAAAAGAGTAAAAGAGATAGTTTTTTCGTAGTGAGCGTAGCGAACGTTTCGTAGCCAGCTTCGCCTGGCGTTTCGTAGCTCGCTCCGCGAGCGTTTCGTAGTGAACGCAGTGAACGTTTCGTAGCCAGCTTCGGCTGGCGTTTCGTAGCTCGCCCCGCGAGCGTTTCGTTAAAAAAAGATTATGGATAAGAAAGATTTAAGGATAGTATTCTTTGGCACTCCCGAGTTTGCGGTCGAGAGCCTCAAAGCCCTCGTTGAGGGTGGTTATAACGTTGTGGGCGTGGTCACCGTGCCCGACAAGCCCGCTGGCCGCGGCCGTCATCTGCTCGAGAGCGATGTCAAGAAGTATGCCGTAGCGCAGGGCCTGCACGTGATGCAACCCGTCAAACTCAAGGACGAGGCCTTTGTCGAGGAACTGCGTTCGCTCGATGCCCAGCTGTTTATCGTTATCGCCTTCCGCATGCTGCCCGAGGTGGTGTGGGGCATGCCTCCCATGGGCACGTTCAACCTTCACGCGTCGCTGTTGCCCAAGTATCGCGGAGCGGCACCCATTAACTGGGCTGTGATCAACGGTGACAAGACCACCGGCGTTACCACCTTCTTTCTTAAGCATGAGATCGACACCGGCGACGTCATTGAGCAGCGCAGCATCGAGATAGGCCGCAAGGACAACGTGGGCGTGGTTTATGACCGCCTGATGACCCTGGGCGCCGGCATGGTGCTCAACACCGTAGACAATATTGTGGCAGGCAACGTCAAGCCCATCCCGCAGGACGAGATGCTCACCGCAGGCGAGCAGCCCACTCCCGCTCCCAAGATCTTCAAGGAAACCTGCCGCATCGACTGGACCCGCAGCGGCGAGGAAGTGTATAACCTCGTGCGCGGACTGTCGCCTTATCCCGCGGCATGGACGACTATTGTCGACGAGAACGGCAACGAGAGCGTCATCAAGGTGTATGAGACCGGCGAACCCGAGCCTGCCGAGGGAGTCACGCCCGGTGCTATCAAGGCCGACGCCAAGACGATGCGCATAGCATGTAGCGATGCGTGGGTCGAAGTCAAGTCGCTGCAGCTGGCTGGCAAGAAGCGCATGGACGTGGATGCCTTCCTGCGCGGGTATTCATTAGAAGGTAAAAGCATAAAGTAATAAAAATAAGGATATGATGAAGCATATTGTATGTGCAGTCGTGCTGATGATGACTATGGTGGCATGTGGCAGCGACGAACCTAATCCCGGCAAAGTGACCCCCGAGGCTGTTGACCTGGGACTTAGCGTCAAGTGGGCATCGTTCAACGTCGGGGCAAAGGACGAGGGAAGCTACGGCGGCCTCTATTGTTGGGCCGATACCACGGGTACCAACCACTCGCTCGACGGCATTTTTCTGGAATTCCACGACTATGAAGGTCACGTGAAGTGCACGTGGAGCAGCGTGCACTATGGCGGCACGTCGCCCATGAATGACATCTCGGGCCGTGCCTGTGACGTGGCGACTTACAAGTGGGGTAGCGAGTGGCGCATACCCACCAAGGGCGAGATGCAGGAACTCCTGTCGCAGTGCAAGTGGGAAGAATCGACCATGGGAACCGTGCGCGGCTGGCGCGTGACCGGTCCCAGCGGAAAAAGCATCTTTATGCCTGCTGCAGGACTGCGCGAGGGCGACAGCAACGATTACCGGGGCTCGGCGGCTTATTACTGGACATCGACCTTGCTGCCCATGTCACAGCAACTGGCTTCAGGCTATGACAGCAATGTTGCATGCGCTGCCCACTCGATGACGGTTACCACCGGCAAGGCTGCGCAGATGTCGACACAGCTGCGTTGCTACGGTCTCTCGGTACGTCCGGTGCGCAAATGATAAGTATTTTGCGCCGTTTTGTTACGTTTTTATGCATAAAGTTTGCATGAAACGTTATTTGTTAGTAACTTTGCATCAAATTGAATGTTTTACTTTTAATTAAACTTTTATTCTTATGAAGAAATCTTTACTTATCATGGCCGCTATGCTCGGCTTTGTATCAGCAAGTGCACAGACAACTCCCCCCGATGGAGCAACAGTTGAGTATTACAACGGTACAGGTTATTCTTATTGCTTTAGTGAAGACATGACATGGCAGGCCGAGGTTGCTATCGTTGACAACCAGATGTACGTTAGAAATTTCTTTGCATTAGTTGACAATCCCTTGTGGGTTGTAGGTACAATCGATGGCAATACCGTTACCTTTGCTCTTAACCAGCCCTTCGGTGGTATGGACCAGACAAAGTATGGTGGTGATATGAATGTTACCGACGGTGTGTTCGTGGGTTTTGACGATGACATGGTTGAAACCGATGCTCACTTCTCGTGGAACGCAGCAACCAAGACGCTTGTAAACACTGATTATTGTGTAGGTGCTGACACTGAGGAATATGAAGGCACTTATGATATCTATGACGGAACAAGTGATCCTACTGCTACCCTCACACTCGTAGGAACAGGTCAGACCTATGTGTATGAGTCACCCATCACCGGAATCAGCGACATGAAGGTCACTGAGACCTCTAAGGCTGTCAAGACTATTGAGAACGGCCAGGTGG
>JAZQPG010000151.1:0-11740 GCA_045628365.1 Sodaliphilus sp.
GAGTGTTGTCTTCTTGTTTGAGAACTTTAGAGGCAGATAATCTTGTGAACAGGAAAATCTACCCTGTGGTTCCTCCTAAAGTGGAATACTCACTTACAGAACTTTCAAAAACATTGATTCCCCATCTTGAGGGCTTAACATTATGGGCAATTGAAAATTTCGACCAAATAACAAAACACAGAGCAAAATACAATAGAAAGAATAAAAATAAATAAATGACAGAAGACGCAACGACATACTTTGTTTGGATTGTTTTAAAAATTATTATCTCCTGAAACAATGTGTTTTTGGATTTATTTATTAATTTTGCATATTGACAAAATACAAGACATGAAATATTTACTCAAAACCTCAATGGTGATGTTCCTGCTGCTTGCAACGTCACTCACCTCTCATGCCCAGAGTCTGCGCCTGATGCAACTGCAGGAGACATCCGAACGACTCTACGGTCAGTTTCGCGAACACGTTAACAGCAAGAACTACAACGATGCCGTAGCTCCACTGAAGGAACTCATCAACTTCTTTGACACTACTACCGTCCACCTGGATCCTACGGTAGAAATCCCGAAAGAGGCTTTAGACAACCAGAAGGCTATCTACCAGTATGACCTTGCATGCTGCTATGCCATCCTGGGCAAGAAGAAGATGGCCCTGGAGACACTCACTGCCAGTGTTGACAACGGCTATGCCAACTATAGCAATATGTTATGGGACAAGGACTTCACTTCGATTAAAAAGGACAAGAAATTCCAGGCCCTGCTTGACATTGTAAAAGGCCGTCAGCCTCTTGAGAAACTGAAAAAATCAAATGCCTACAAGGCCGAAGCCGAGGATGTTATCCCTAAGTTTGAATATCAGCCCAAAGAGCACCCTAACCTCCAGCTTGTGCGCGAATACTTCCAACTGGACACCATCCCGGGCAAGGACAACGAGCTGGAACACATCAAGAACCTGCTCCACTTTGTTCACGACAACATCCGTCATGACGGCAGCAGCAAGACCATCTGCGAGTATAACGCCATCGACCTCTACAACTATGCCAAGGCCACCGGTAAGGGCGTGAACTGCCGAATGCTTGCCATCGCCCTGTGTGACGTTTATCTCGCCATGGGTTACAAGGCGCGCGTAGTGACCTGTCTGGCTGCCGACCCCAACGACCCCGATTGCCATGTCATCAACACAGTATGGTCATCCTCGTTACACAAATGGCTCTACATCGATCCCACAATGGACGCATGGGTGATGGACGAGAACGGCTTGATGCTCAGCATTGCCGAGGTGCGCGAGCGTCTCATCGACGGGCGCGAACTCGTGCTGTGCCCCACTGCCAACTGGAACCACGAGACCATGCAGACCAAGGAATACTATCTGGAGACCTACATGGCTAAGAACCTTTACTATCAGGTTTGCAAGAAGAGAAGTTTCTTCAACCAAGAGAGCATCTACCGCAGCACCAACAACGAAGACATCCGCCTGATACCCGCCGGATTTGAGAACAACAACTACCAGAGCGCAGCGACAACTACCGACCCCGAACGCTTCTGGGCAACCCCAGAGTAAAAACACTTGAATTGGGTTCACACAAGAGCAACTGCTCAGCAATAACACTAAACAGGTACATGACAGCACGTTAACTGACAGAAAATAATAATTCAAATAATTACACGAAAGGGAAGGAAAGAAATTATCCAAAATTATAAGAAAATTTTTTGCATGGTCACCGGCACCAATTAAAAATAATTTATCCTAATTTCGAGTAATTTCTTTCCTTCCATGCCCTACAGAATTATCCCTAATTATTTTAATTTCTGGAGGTTAAATTCGCCCCATCCATCTCGTACTTATGCAATAATGCACATGTTTAGTGCTATTGCAGTCTGGCCTACATATCCAGCATATTTTTCACAAATAATGCTTCCAGACCGAAAAAAAATCACTAAATTTGTAACCGCATTAATTTCACAAACACAAAACCATTATGAAAAAAATTCTCGCATTATCTGCAATACTACTGTTCCTTTGTTCTGCCCCCACAACAGTTACTGGCTCACAGGGCAATGCCGCTTCGGCTGCCGAGTGCCCCTACTACGGCTGCACAGGCTGGGTTTCAATTTGTGGCGATGGTGTTCGCATCCGCCAGGCACCGTCACTGAGGGCCAAGGTCATAGGCAAAGAAAACTGGTGCCACAAGACCGGTCGCCAATTCCCCTGTCTGGATATCGTGAATGGTTTCTATAAAATCAAATACAAAGGTCGAATCGCCTATGTAAGCACCCAATTTGCAACGCACGAGCCCCTAGATTAATCCCTCCACCGCCCGAACCACCCTTGTCTCATAATATTTATAGTCACTATTTCACATCTATGGAAGTTGAATATCTATATTACGAAGGTCAGCCGGTCAATGTTATCACATCGCTTAGAAGGAGCTTAGGCCAGTACCATCGCAACTATGAATATGTAAAAATTGGTATCACATCTGATCCAGATAGGCGATTCCGGGAACATCTTAAACGAGAAAGGAAATATTGTTGGGAACGAATGGTAGTAAAGTATCGTACCACTAGCATCAGAAATGCTAACAATATTGAAGATCTCTTTATTGAGAATGACGAACGAATGCGTAATATCTGGACTGGCACAAGTCATATGACTACAGAGTCGGACTATTACTACGTCTACATTCTGTTAGGAAACCACAGGCATTACAACGTATAAAACACGCGTTCAACCGATGTGGCAAGCTGACGTTCCTTGTCAATTCCAACTATTCATTTGAGGCATCCATGAGAGAGAATGGGAATGTCACATTGGACCAAACTGGTTCCTAATCCAGAAACAAAACGACACAGAACTTACCCCCTGATGCTCAGTACAGAAACTTATAGCTATTTGTTCTAACAGGGGGACAATTAAATACATCTGAATTATGATTAGACTTAACTGTTTTTTCCAGGCCAAAGAGGGCATGTATGCCCAGGCTCTTGAGACTACTTTGAAACTCGTTGCCGCATCTCAGAAACAAGAGGGGTGCATCGCCTACGACGTGTTTGAGAGCGCCACACGCGACAACGTGTTCATGATATGCGAGACATGGACCAGCGAGGAGACCCTGGCTGCACACTCGGCATCTGAGTCTTTCACAACACTCGTACCCCAAATCCATGCCTGCGGCGACATGAAGCTCGAGAAGTTTGAGTTCTAAACTCCTAGTCATGAATATCGAACAAGTAAGAGACTACACCCTGTCGCTCCCGGGAGTGACCGAGGACCAACCCTTTGGCGACGACATCATTACATTCCGCATCGAGGGCAAGATTTTCCTGTGCCTGTGGCTCGGAGGCAAGTACGACATGAAAGACGCGCAACCTCACTTTGCCATCAAGCTCACGCCCGACCGCAACGAGGAGCTGCGCGAACAGTACAGCGGAGTAACCCCAACCTACCATTGGAACAAGAAACACTGGAGTGACGTCTACTACAACGACATGGACGAGCACCTAGTGTGCCCCTGGATCAAAGAATCCTACCTCCTGGTCCTCTCCAAACTCCCCAAATCCCTACGAGATGTCTATTTGCCGAAGGTGTAGAAGAGGCGGGTGATCAGGGCGTCGAACCAGCGGTCGGGAAGGATGGTGTGCAGGAAACGCATCGTGGCGTTTCCCACGCCGAAGGCATACCGGGTCTTGGGATGCCGTGCCGTGACTGCCTTGCACACGTGGCTGGCAGCCCGAGTGGCCGATGTCATGAGGTTGTGGGGATTGCGGCCATACATCATCTCGAAGACGCTGGCTGTGTACCCGGCGTCGCGGTCGTAGGCAGTACCGTCTGATGCCCGGCGCAACCGCTCGGCGGCGATAACACCCCAGTCGCTATACACACCACCCGGCTCAATGATCACCACGTCGATGCCGTGAGGACGCACTTCCATGCGCGTGGCATCGCTGAGGGCCTCAACGGCATACTTGCTGGCATTGTACCAGCCGGCAAAGGCAAAGGTGATGTGGCCGGCTATCGAGGCCACGTTGACGATGCGGCCCGAGTGCTGGCGGCGCATGTGGGGCAGCACAAGACGGGTCATGCGCGCCACGCCCAGTACGTTGACATCGAGCTGGCGACGGGCATCCTCAATGGTTGTGGTCTCCATGGGGCCTAGCTCGCCGTAACCGGCATTGTTGACCAGCACGTCAATGCGACCCTGCTCGCCTATTACTTGCTCTACAGCCGCCTGGGCCGAGGCATCGCTAGTGACGTCAAGCCCAATGGGAACCACGCCCACCTCGCGCAATGGCTCCATGCGCCCCACGCGACGTGCCGCGCCATAGACCACATGGCCCTGCAAGGCCAGCATGCGCGCCGCCTCATAGCCGATGCCGCTGCTGGCTCCGGTTATTAGTATCACCAGTTTTGCCCTGTTCTGTTTCATCCTGCAGTTCACTTTATCGGTTAGGTATGCAAATTTACAAAAAAGTCACGGCACGGCAACAAAACAATGGCCCAAATTCCTGTTATTTGCCAAAGAAGCGCGTGACGTCAAACCATGCCGACACCGTGTAGTTGATCTCCCACTTGCGCGCCATTGCCAGGTGACGGGCCCGCCCCTCGGGGTCGCCCTCATAGCCATTGTGCTCATCCCAATCATCTTTAAGAAGCACAAAGTGTTCCTGTTTGTAGGCCGAGACAATCATGTTGATGCGGTCATATTTCCTATCGCCTTCGCACACCAGCGACTGTGAGTCGCGCCTGAATGAGAATCCGGCGAGTTTCTCTCCCCTGGGCCTGTAGATGATACCTTCCTCGTAACACCGGTACTCGAGGAACTTGTACTCGAATGAGACTCCCTCGACCGAGTCGTCGAGTTCAATGACAACGGCATCCTTTTGAGTGTACCCCCAACCTCCCGAAACAGGCCACTCGTGATCAGGGAAGTCTTCACTGAGTATCTGTTTTGGAGTCTCTCTCGTGTATAACCTGTGAATGCAGCCACTACTGCTGTGTGTTTTGAAAACCATAATTAAAATTAAATAAAATGTGATATGAGTTTGCAACGGCAAATATACATCATTTTTCGATATTCCCCACAAAAAAACTCCAAAATGAGAATTTTTTTTAGTGAAATTTCCCGTTATTTGGCGTTATTGCTTAGAATTTCCTGGTCCTGAAGTGGCAGTAGGGGGTACCGCCGGTCTTCTCGTAGTAACGTTGCTGGTACTCCTCCCCTATCCAGAACGGCGCCCGGGGCAACACAAGCGTGTTAACCTCGTGCCCCTTGCCTCGCAGCAACTCTATCACCTCGCGGGCGATGCGCTCCTGGCTGTCATTGCTGCAGAAGATGCAGCTGCGATACTGCGGGCCATGGTCCTCGCCCACACCGTCGACCTGCGACGGGTCGTGCATCTCGAAGAACACTTTGCACAGGGAGGTATAGCTCACCCTTGCCGGGTCATACTCAACCATCACCGCCTCCACGTGGCCGGTGGCAAGGTCGCGCACCTGGCCATAGGTGGGAAACTCTTCCTCGCCGCCGGTGTAGCCCACCAGCGTGCGGGTGATGCCGTCAATCTTATTGAACTCGTGCTGCACGCCCCAGTAGCATCCGCCGGCAAAGACGGCAGTCTCAACGCCAGGCCGCGGCTGGTACAGCTCGATGCGCGACACCTGCTCCACGGCAGCTTTCACCCGTTCTAGGGCAGGGCCATGCTTGGCCTGCAGGCTGGGATGCTGCCTGCCGCGTGCAAAGTTGTGGCGCAGGTCGTTGTACTTAACCTGCAGGGCAATGGGGTTGTTGCTGTCAATGATGCGCTGCACGTAGGCCTCATAGGGCTCGTCCTTGCTGTGGGTGAGCAGCCTGAGGGCATTGACCACTCCGGCGGGGATGCCGGCCTGGAGCAGGTCGTCAAAGGTGTAACCGGTGTCCTCGACCACGTCGTGGAGGAAACCGGCGATGCGTTCCTCGTCGGTGCGGCCCATCATGCCCACGGTGATAGGGTGAAGTATCACCGGGTGGCCGTCCTTGTCAAGCTGGCCGGCGTGGGCCTTCACGGCAATACTAAGCGCGATATCAACAGGGTTACTCATAGGTCATCATTTCTTGCACTTGCAGCTACAGCCGGTGATGACGGTTGTGCTAACGGGGAATGTGAAGAAAGTGTTGGGATAAGGCTGTTCCTTGAGGGTGAAGTGCCACCACTCCTCGGGCAGATGCTTGAATCCGCGGCGCAGCATGGCGTCGTGCAGGATCTTGCGGTTGGCCTTCTGCTGGGCAGTGACATTGGGATAGGTGTAATGCGACACCTCGCACAGCATGTCAAACGTGCCGCCCATGTCTACCTCCTCGCCAGTATCAGCATAGATGATGGTCAGGTCGATGGTGCTGCCCTTGGTATGTCCCGACTTAAGAGCTATATAATTGGGGAACAATGTCTTCTTCACCGCGGTGCGGGGATAGAAGTCGGCCTTGGTCGACGTGTCGGGATCGGCCGTCCAGCGCACGAAGTGGTCCACGGCTCCCTGCGGGCGGTAGGCGTCATATATCTTGAGCCTGTAGCCCTGTTGCCTGAGGTCATCGGCAACTAGCTTGAGCGCCGCAGCGGCTTCTCGAGAGAGCAGCGCGGTGGGCTCCAGGTACATGTCCACGCGAGTGCCCACGAAGTTATAGTTAGAGAAGTAACGCGGCTCGATGACTGCATCGGGGATGACGTCGCTTATCACGACAAAACCCGTCGCGTCGTCCACCCTTGCCGAGCGCGGCCCCACGGCGGTGTTGCCCGGAGTGCGAGCGGCCACGAGCGCCGCTGCCTGTTCAATCACTTGCTTCAAGTCACTGCGATCCTTGATATCGCTAGCCATGAGTGCCTGAGCGGCACACAGCGCGACCAATAAGTAGCTGAAAATCCTTTTCATATTACGATATTTGCTTTAAAGACGATACAAATTTAATGAAAATTTTCCACTTAAGCCCCCAAAGACGCCATTTATAGGGCAATTTTTCACTAAAGCACGTGAAAGCACAAAGGGACTTTTGGTTAGTAAAGTTTGCGACATTGGTTAATTCTTTGTATTTTTGTGGATAGTTATTTTTTGAATAAAAACCCGGCAAAGCATGGAAATGGCTTGCAACATAACATAATACAGACATCACAATGGCAAACAAAAAAGGACAATACCGATTCAAGAATGAGGCTTTCATGGCTGCAAAAGCAACCCAGGAAGGCATAGGCACCCTCGACGGCGGAGTGCTCTACGAGGTGATCAAGGAAGGCAGCGGCGAGGGCACCGTCACGCTGCGCAGCGTCGTCACCTGCAACTACAAGGGCTCGCTCATCACCGGCAAGACGTTTGACAACTCCTGGGAGCGCGGCATCCCCGAGGCATTCCGCGTCAATGAGCTTATTCCCGGCTTCACCACCGCCCTGTGCCACATGCACAAGGGCGACCACTGGCGCGTGTACATCCCCTGGCAGGAGGGATATGGCAAGCACAGCGACCCCGACATCCCAGCTTACTCAACTCTTATCTTTGAAATTGAACTCGTCTCTATACAATGATACACTTTGACTGCGACTACATGGCAGGCGCCCATCCCGAGGTGTTAGACGCCATCGTGAGAAATAACCAGGTACAGACAGCCGGGTATGGCTGTGACGACTACTGCGACCGCGCCAAGGCCTTGATACGCGAGGCCTGCGGCACGCCCGACGCCGCGGTCCACTTCATGGTGGGCGGCACGCAGACCAACTCCACCGTGCTCGACGCCATCCTGTGGCGCACCGACGGCGTCCTAGCTGCCGAGACGGCACACATCAACGTGCACGAGAGCGGCGCAGTGGAGCTGTTTGCCCACAAAGTACTCACACTGCCCAGCCACGACGGCAAGCTGTGCCCGGCCGAGGTGCGCGACTACCTGCGCGACTTCTATGCCGACGACACCCACGAGCACATGGTGGCTCCGGGTGCTGTCTACATCTCGTTCCCCACCGAGCTGGGCACGCTCTACTCGCTCGACGAGCTGGAGCAATTGCACGCAGTGTGCAGCGACTACAACATCCCGCTCTACATCGACGGCGCACGCCTGGGCCACGGCCTGGCGGCATCGCCCGACGTGACGCTCAAGGACATAGCGCGCCTGAGCGACGTGTTCTACATTGGCGGCACCAAGATGGGAGCCCTCATGGGCGAGGCCGTGGTGTGTACCCGCAAAGACCTGCTGCCGCGCTTCTTCACCCTGATGAAAGCACATGGCGCCGTGCTGGCCAAGGGCCGACTGCTGGGCATGCAGTACGAGGCATTCTTCAACGACGGGCTCTACGAGCGCATAGGCAAGCACACGGTAGCACTCGCCATGCGCCTGCGCAAGGCTTTTGAGGACAAGGGATACAAGCCATTCATCGACTCGCCCACTAACCAGCAGTTCTTCACCCTGCCCAACGACGTGATCGACCGCCTCCTGCAGGCAGCCACCTTCGAGTACTGGGGACCGCGCGGCGAGCAGGAGTCGAGAGTGCGCTTCGTCACTTCGTGGGAAACGACCGACCAGGACATCGCCACCCTCGAGCAACTATTATAAAAAACAATGGGACAGGTATGGAGGCGTCCCCGTGACGCTACGGCTTTGTCGTAGCGTACACCCGAGAGCCGGCCTGAGGAGAAGGATATAATTGTTAAGGTCGTTGTTAACCTGATTAATCAAAACAATCAATGATGGAACCTATTTTAAACGAACACAACAAGGCTGAGCATCGCCCCAGCCACACTGCCGAGCACCTGCTGAACCAAACGATGGTGCGAATGTTCGGCTGCGAGCGCTCGCGCAATGCCCACATCGAGCGCAAGAAAAGCAAAATCAACTACAACCTGCCGGCGTGCCCCACACCCGAGCAGATTGCCCTAGTGGAGGCAACGATGAACCGGCTCATCGTCGAGGACCTGCCCGTGACCTATGAGTTTGTCACCCGCGACACGATCCCCGAGGGCGTGGTGCTCGACAAGCTACCCGAGGATGCCAGCGAGACACTACGCATCGTGCGCATCGGAGACTACGACGTGTGTGCCTGCATCGGGGACCACGTGAATTCAACGGGCGAAATCGGCAATTTCAAGATTACCAGCACGAGCTACAACAACGGGTCGTTCCGCATCGTCTTTAAGGTAACTCCCATATCCTCGTGACAAACTCTAGTAACCTCAATTTAAACTCTACTAACCAGAGTGCACGAATTCTTCCGTTGAAACCGATGTTTTTAATATGGACCTAATAACCTCCCAACACAAGTTAGAAATCCTCATCAAGAAATGGGGGTTCATGCCGTTTTTCAAAAACAGCATCGAAGGTTTCTCCATCCAGGAGATCACGCCGCCCGAGCTGCTATTTGGCGACGACTTCGAGAACGGACCCTGGCAGTGGAAGGGACCCATCATAGCCAACTGGGAAAGCGCCTACGGCAAATTCTTCGGGAAAAAAGCCGGTTATATCGCGCTGGAATGGCTACCCGACTTCATGAACTGGCGACGCTCACAGCTCCCGACCGATGCTTTCCCCGACGACGCACGACACATCCTTGAAGTGCTGGTCGAGAACGAGTCTATGCTGTCTAAGCGCCTCAAGGTGGAGAGCGGATTCACCCTGAGCCGCCGCAAGCGCACGTTCAACCCCGACGACCCCACGCAACCCATCGTGACCCGCCGCAACGGCACCACCTTTGACGCTCTCATCGCTCAGCTGCAGATGGGCACCCACGTGTGTATCGCCGACTTTGAGTACCAGGTATCGCGCAGCGGGCAGACCTACGGCTGGGGAGTGGCACGGTACTGCACCCCCGAGGCCATGTACCCCGACCTCTTCCCCGTCGCCGCACGTGTAGAGGGCCGCACTCCACTGGAGTCGCGCCAGCGCATCATCGACCATATCACCGGGCTTTTTCCACAAGCAACAACAAAACAAATCGAGAAGATAATATGAGACGAAAAGACCGCGAGATGGACCCGTCATGGGCACTGGATGTGCTGGAACGGGCTCCCTATGTCACCGTGAGCCTAGCCTGCGGAGACACCCCCTATGCCGTGCCTCTGTCGCTGGCACGCGACGGAGACGACACGTTCTACTTCCACTGCGCCAAGGAGGGTAAAAAGCTCGATTTAATCGGTAAAAATCCAGCAGTTTTCCTCAGCGCCGTGGCGCGCTGCAAGCCCACCGTGGGCCCGCTGGACAACAGCTTCACACTGGAGTTTGACTCGGCAACCGCCACGGGCACCGCCGCCCTGGTGACCGACCGCGAGGAGAAGATTCACGCCCTGCGGCTCGTGTGCCAGCGTTTCCTGCCACGGCACATGGACGCCTTTGACGATGCCATTGCCCTCAGCCTGGAACGCACCGCAGTGGTAAGGATAACACTCACCGCTCCACCTGTGGGAAAACGCAAGCAATACAGGAAGGACGGCACCGAGATGAAGAATAGCACATGCGAATAAAAAATTTGCGATTCGTAGTAATTCACCCCTTTAACAACTAACATTCGTAACAAAAAATATAAATTTTTCAAATATCAGCCGCAGAATTATGATATTTGAATATTTATTCGTACCTTTGAACTCGTTATGGAAAAGTTGTTATTAGTATATTTGGTTGTAATCAACCTGATCACAATCGGAGTGTATGGTCTTGACAAGGTTAAGGCAATCAGGAGAGAGCATCGCATCAGCGAGTCGACTCTTTTCTGCGTGGTACTCGCCGGTGGCGGCATTGGTGCCCTGATAGCGATATGGTGCTTCAGGCACAAGACTCGCCACCAAAAGTTCACGATAGGGGTCCCCGCCATTATCCTTGCCCAAGTGGCCCCCGTGCTCTACATGATTTTTGACAAATACTAACCCCATAACAAATGACCGAAAAAGAAAAAATGCTCACAGGGCAACTTTACAATGCCGTTGACGAGCAGCTAATCTACGAACTCAACGCCACCAAGGACAAGGTGTGGCACTACAATTCACTGCGTCCCACCGACTTTGAAGGCCGCCTCAAGGCGTTGCACGACCTGCTGGGCCAGTGTGACGACGACACGTTCATCAACCAACCATTCTACTGCGACTATGGCAAGCACATCAAGGTGGGCAAGCGCTTCTTTGCCAACTTCAACTTCACCGTCCTTGACGAGGCTATGGTAACCATTGGTGACGACTGCTTCATCGGGCCCAACGTGGGCATCTACACCGCGTGCCACAGCACCGACCCCGCCGAGCGCAACACGCGCCAGGAGTGGGCATTGCCCGTGACGATAGGCAACAACGTGTGGATAGGCGGTTCGGTGACCATCCTGGCGGGCGTCACCATAGGCGACAACGTCACCATCGGCGCCGGTAGCGTGGTGGTCAAGGACATCCCCAGCGGAGTAGTTGCTGCGGGAAACCCCGCCCGCGTAATCAAGCACCTGGATCTCACCAGGGACAAGTGAACTAGACAACAACAATCCCCCGATAATCGAGTAGGAGGAAAACGAAGTAGTTTTCTTCCTACTTTCGTTTTCCGACCTCTCACACCACCGTACGTGCCGTTCGGCATACGGCGGTTCCTATTTTGGATTCCATTCGAGATATGAATCCATAAAACACCTATAACCTTGCTTCCGTAGCCTATCGTTTGATATTGCTGTAAGTAGAATCGGGCTATGTGCTATGCGCCAATATGCAAGGCGAGTGTTTCCCCATTGGTATGCTTGCCATTCGGCTACTCCACACTTAATAAGGT
>JAZQPG010000152.1:0-2010 GCA_045628365.1 Sodaliphilus sp.
GGTATTGAATCATTCATGACATCATCTCGCCATTCTATTTCTTCACCATTATAATACATGTGTTTACCAGATATTGCATATCCATCCCGAAGATACCTAAATGAGTCTGGGGTTGCGGTTTTGATTATGTAGTCATCATAAACACATCCGCCATTTTGTTTTGTGTCCATACATGTATCACTAATAGGGCCATAAACATGGTTCTTGTCTTTTGCATAACATGTTCCTTGACAAACCTTAAAAGTTTTTAGATCAACTTCTTTAATATAATATTCATCGGTTATCTTGGATAGCACTTCATTATAAAAATCCATGTTAAATGTGCCCAAGTAAACACGTCCATCCACAATACAATACTCTTCGTTAACGACCTCTTTCAGAGGACTCACGTCAACCCACACCCCTTTATCCTCAATGTTATTGCTATTGCAAGAACACAAGAAAAGTGACAAACTGAAAATACTATATAAAGTTTTCATCTTAAAGTTTTTACTGATTGTGTTTCTAGCTAAAAGGGACGGTTCTTTTTAGCTAATTTTCTTCTCTCTGTGCACCCTGTGTCTCCGTGGGATAGAGAGGTTCATCAGAATGCGATGCCGAAGTCTAGTGCTATCATTCCTGTTGTAACACCATCCCAGATATCTGTAAAGTCACGGTTGTATGATACGCCCAGGCTCACTTTCTTAAATCCAATATTTCCTCCAACGTGCCAGCCTCCCTGTACACGCTTCATACCTTCGGTATCCTCGGCATACACGTTGCCAATTAGGTCGCAACCAACAAGTGGTTGGATAAATACTTCAGTGTTGGGGATTGTGTACTTATATGTTGCGCTTACAGGAACAATTGTTCTAAATAATTGCAGGCCATTAGTTGGGGTGAATGTCAATTTCCCTCCTACTTCAAGGAAAAGTGGTGCTTTTGATGTTAGCCCAAAGCCACGACTGTATTGTAGATTGAAACCGGGTTCAGATCCAACTGACGTGCCCCCGCTGTGAAACGAAAACGAATGATATCCCACGGAAACGCGGTTATAGCCATCTGATTGCGCATTTGCAACAATTCCAACCAATGCAATAATTAATGTTATTATTTTTTTCATAATAGAAAATAGTTAATATGTTGTGGTTCTTAGTGAATATCTCTTTTACAAGCAGTTAACGACGATGCATCGTGGCCTCTGTGCCTCTGCGGGAGGCGAGTGGTTACTGGCGTTTTAGCGTCATCTTTTGCTGGTAGGCCTGGTGGGCGGTGCGCTTGAGCTCGTAGAACAGGCTGTAGTCCTCGGGCGGGTAAACGCCGGCGTTGAACGACCGCTTGGTTACGGTTGTGACGGTGGCGCCATCGGCAGTCGTGGTGGTGCTGAACGAGCCCATCTTGTTGCTCACCTCAACGGGGGAGGGGAGTGCCTCTACTGCAAAGCCCTCGGGGATGGTCACCGTGATGGTGTCCACGTCGAGGTAGCCGATGAGTTCCACCGGCAACTTGCGGGTGCCGTTCATGTCGCGCGGCTTGCTGCTCTCGCGCAGGGTGTTAACGGGCACGAGCAGTCGCGAACCCATTGCCGAGGCATACTTGGGTGTCTGTGCCTGTGCGTCAATCGTGATGACCGGTGTGGCAAACGGTGTCTTGTCCTCGGTGATGGTCAGTTGGTCCAGGGTGACACCGGGGCTGAGCATGCGCTTCTGCACGGCGATGCGCTTGTCGCGTTCTTCACGATAGATGAGCGACATGTTGTCTTCATACTGGTCGCATGCCGACTGCTGCACGAAGTGCATCGTTGCTGCTCCTGCGGCATCGAGCGTAACGTCGAGTCGGGTGCTCTGCATGTTTTGCGACGCTGTGTATTGCGGCAGTGTCACCACCTTGCCGCCTTCGGCAGTGATGAGCAGCGCCTGGTGCCCTGCTATACCGTCGTGGACATAACCCAACGGCAACTTGGGGTTGGTGCACTCGAGCCAAGTGGTGTCGCCGTCGATCACTGCCCCGGCGATGGCGTGGTTAAACTGG
>JAZQPG010000153.1:0-10150 GCA_045628365.1 Sodaliphilus sp.
CGCACGGTGTGGTACTCGCCGGTAGCGATGACATAGTCGTCGGGCTCAGGCTGCTGCATGATGAGCCACATGCACTCCACGTAGTCGCGGGCATATCCCCAGTCGCGGCGGGCATTGAGGTTGCCCAGGTAAAGCTTGTCCTGCAGGCCTGCCTGGATGCGTGCAGCGGCGATGGTGATCTTGCGGGTCACGAAGTTCTCGCCGCGGCGCTCGCTCTCGTGGTTAAAGAGGATACCGTTGACACAGTACATGCCGTAGCTCTCGCGGTAGTTCTTCATGATCCAGAAGGCGTAGAGCTTGGCGGCGGCATAGGGGCTGCGGGGATAGAACGGAGTGGTCTCGCGCTGAGGCACCTCCTGCACCTTGCCATAGAGCTCGCTGGTGCTGGCCTGGTATATCTTGGTAACGTCGGCACGACCCGCGATGCGCACGCTCTCGATGAGGCGCAGCGTGCCCACGGCGTCGACGTCGGCAGTGTACTCCGGCACGTCAAACGACACCTTCACGTGGCTCTGGGCGGCAAGGTTATATATCTCGTCGGGCTTGATTTTCTCGATGATGCGGATTAGCGAACTGGAGTCGGTCATGTCGGCATAATGCAGGTCGATGAGTCGCGACTGCTTCATGTCACGCACCCACTCGTCGAGATACAGGTGCTCGATGCGGCCGGTGTTGAAGCTGCTGCTGCGGCGCAGGGTGCCGTGTACCTCATAGCCCTTCTCGAGCAGGAACTCGGCCAGGTAAGAACCGTCCTGGCCAGTGATACCCGTGATCAGGGCCACTTTCTTCTTGTTTTCTTCCATGTCTATATATCGTGGATTTAATGTTGTTTCAACTTGCAAAATTACACAAATCCCGTTGCATATCAAAGAAAATACCTCCTAAAGTTGCACGCCGGCTGGCCTTTGATGGCGAAAAAAAACAAAAACCCGGGTTAAACACCACACATACAGCGGCCAACAACACACAGTAGTTGCGACATAACGGGTTTTTGAGCGTAGCAGTTTTTATTCGGGGGAATTATTACAACTCAACGAATTATCTACTTGCGAAAGTCGAGAGTTGAGTTAACCCATCAACCCGTAACGGGTAACCCTTTAAACCTTTAAACCTTTAAACTTTTCAACTTTTACAAAAGAAATCACTTCCCCAGCAGGGTATCGAGGGTGGCGTTAAGGTCATCGATGTCGACGTTGCCGTCACCGTTCACATCGGCACGGCCGCCGTACTTGCTCGCCGAGTCCTTGCCCAGGATAATGTCTATCAGGATGTTGGCATCATCGATATCCACGCTACCGTCACCGTTCACATCGCCACTAGCAGCCAGCGGTTGGCCGCCGGTATAGTCAATTGAGTACATCCTTGCGTATGTCACGGTACCGGGAATCTCCTCAGGAATCTCAAGGTAGCAAGTACCTGGATCTACACGATTTGCACGAAAGTTGCTCGATAATGATCCAAATACACGGTCACGAGCTTCTACAAACTTGTAGAAGGTCTTTCCGCTACTGTTTGACAGATATGTTTCTTTCAAAGTTCCTGTCAGGAAATTTTTAACCTTAACGGGCTGTGCACTGCCTGCGGGCAGTCGCTCAATGTTAATGAGTTCGCCTGAGATTGATGTGTTTAACATCACGGGCGTGTTTGCAGGGATGATACCATCCGCCAGTTTTACATAATAGAGGTCAAGTTTATTGCCCTCTTGTTTATATTTTGTGACGATATATATATTGACATTGCTGGACTCGACCTTTACATCCTCATCCAGATAGAATGGGCAATAGCGGGAGTTGTCACTCTCTTGTGCAAACACCTTGAGCTTTGCGGCATTCTGGGCAGTCCATGCTGTAGCTGCATGGTCACGCACAATGGGGTAAATGTAATTAGTAAGGTAACACTTAAGGTCAACACGAGATCCTGTAAAAGCATTGTCGTCGAGTTTTAGATTCAATGTACTTTTCGTGTAGATGTGTATTGTGCCCACTTTGGTCCCAGAAAAAGCCTCGGCACCAATGCTGACGCCCTGGTTAGAGTAGCCAAAACTGAAAGTATCAGAAAGATAAGGACAATCTTCAAACGCTCTTGCACCTACAACCGATATGGAGCGAGGGAAGTAAATATTAATGCCTTTATCAAGGTTTGTACAGCCCATAAATGCTTCTGAGCCTATGGTTTTGAGTTTGTCGCTACTAAAGGTTACTTCGTCAAGTTTGGTGCAATTCTTGAATGCACAAGAGTCAATTACTCCAACCTTGAGAGGCGCTCCTAAAGTCTTGATTGACGACCCTTCAAAGGCAAACATGCCTATTGTGCGGAGCTTGCCGGGGTATGGAATCAGGACAGTGACAAGCTTGGTGGTATTGCGAAATGCCGAGCGTACAATATTTGTAACATTAGCGGGAATTGTTACACGTCTGATAGAACTGCCCTCAAATGCCGACTCTCCTATCTCGGTAAGGCCAGTGAAATACTGCAACTCGTAGAAGTCTAATACATATTGGCTATTCTTGAACACATTTCCCAGCGAGGTCACGGCAGCCGCCTCGGCATAACTGAGCTCGCCATCACCATTAGTGTCCCAGTTGTTCACGCACTGCGACTTAGTAACCTGATTTTCAAACTGGATGGGCTGATTGGGGTTAGTGATGGGGCGTATCTCAAGATTACGGGCATAAGTGGATCCGTTCATCAGATTACCGCTGCTGTTGAAGTTCATCACGGCAGGGTTTTGGAGATAAGTGCCGTTGCAAGTGATACCGCTCATGTAGGCAGTCACCTCGCGATTAGCTGTCAACGACAGGGAGCAATTTTCGGTTGAAAGAATGTTACTGTATCGTTGGTTATAAGAGTTGGGGACTGTGCCTTTTAATCCGGAGGTAGTTGCCGTCAATGTAATATCCTTGATATGAATGGCTTTATATACTTCAAAAATAAAATCTTCACCATTGAAGGTTACTTTGTCGGCAAGGCTGTTACCTGTGATAGTTACTCCACCATAAGAATTTACGAATTCTCCTTTTGCCTTAATCGTGTTATTTCCTATAAATTTAATCGTGAATGATTCATCGAGTGGATGATTTACAAGATAGGCACTCGGTCCTGTAAACACATCGCGGCTAATGTCACATTCAATCACGGCATTTGTAACGGTAAACATATGGTTCTCAATATCAAGATAGACTGTACCGCTCTTGAGGTATTCACTCTTGATTTCCTGTGATTCATGATAACTTTTGCCACAGAAATACATGTAATCGACAGCCCAGGCATACTGGGTTGCTACCAGCATAGCTGCAAGCAAAAAAAATTTCTTCATTGTTATTTTACAGGTTTATTGTTTTTATCATTATTCAAGTATTATTTTGTCTCAAAGTAGTTGAGGATTTGCTTCATGAGCAGGTCACGCACTTCACGGGAGGTGATTGTCTCAAAGGGGAAACCGATGATTGCTGTGCGGTAATCCTCGCGGTTGCTCAGGATGGCAGCGTTGCGGTTGTTCTCCTTGTAACGCATGAAGGGGAAACCCTTGCCGTCGGACGCGAAGATCGAGTTGGGCGTTTCCACGCAGTAGATGTCACGGTTGAGCGTGTTGTTGAAACTGAACCTTGTATCGCCAGTCACCTGATGTGCAGTGGTGTACATGGTGTAGACCTCGCCAGTGCATGACGCCTGGCTGCCACCCCATGTGTAGCCCAGCACTTCCTTGGCAAATCGCACCTCGTCCTCGTCGGGGGTTGCGCGGTCAAACACGTCGCTGCCCACATAGGCACCAGTGAGCAGCACGCTGCCGCCATGACGGGCTCCGGCCTCGATCGCCTCCATCAACGGCTTAGAGAACAGGCGGTACTTGCTGGGATATGCGCCATGGCCCACCTTAGTCTCCTTTTGCTTGCCGGCTATGATATCAATCACGTCATAGCCCTCAAGGGTAACCACGCCCTGCTCTACCGCCTTGACACTGTTTGAGATAAACGAGTAACCGGCTGCCAGGAGCGACTCGCCATGAACGGCGGGGAAGTCAAAGGTGTTGCCGGCAATCACTGCACCCTCATAGTCGCTGTGCGAGCTGCCGAAGCCGCCGCGGGCATCGCTCCAGCCATCGCTGCGGCGTTTCAGGTACTGTGAACCTATGTAGTTGATGCCCTGGATGTAAGGCACGCCATGGTCGGTCTCGTCGGTAAAGGTGGCTATGTCGCCCTCCACAGTCCAATCGGGGGCACTCACGCGGGTAAACGCGTTGACAACAGTCGCCATGCCCTTGCTCTGAGGAGCCACGCCCAGCGACAGAGTCTCGCTCGGGAAACTGCGGCCGCCATCGTTAAGGGCAATGACGCGGTAGCTATGTATCTGGTTATCGTTAACCTTAACCATATACTCGGTATCGGTCACCACAGCAATATCCTTGAAAGCATTTCCTGTTGAGCCAATGCGCTCCTGCACAATGTATTTCGTAGGCATCGCCGTGGTCTCAAGGCTGTCGGGAGTGGGAGTCCAGAATAGCTTAAAGTCGCCATCATAATAGGGTATCATGGCAAACGAGTTGACGGGCAGCGGCTGCACCACCACGTCGCGATGGTCGCGCTTGCCTATGAACTTGAGGATGCCCTTGTAGATGGCGCGGCTCGACGAGAAGATGAAGTCAGGGTCGAGACCCAGGCGCATATCCGAGAAATTCTGGTGCGACAGGTACTCGAGCAACATGCCGGGAATCTGAGGCACGCGTATCTCGTAGAGGTTTTCCTGGGTGAGGCCACGGTTGGTCCACGCGGGGTCAAACCCTGCGCGGGCGTCGTCAATGAGCTGGCGGCCAACGAAATCGGCAAGGTAGCGCGAGATAATGCGCGGAGTGCCGTCGGCATACTTAGCGAAACCGTTTGAGCGGTAAATCGACAGTGTGCCTATCGTGGCATCGTCCTGGGTCACGCCGGCATCGGTGTGGAATGCAAACGACAGGTCAAGCGGGATGTTCAGGCCTTTGCGCCCCGGCAGAGTCTGCGAGCCGCCGGCCATGTGGTTGACCCACTCGCTGCGGCTGCGGAAGTCGTCGGCATAGTCGGCGATGCCGTGCGACAGGGAGTAGACGCTGTCGGGGAAGCCCATCCACTGCAGGTTAGAGCGCGCCCCCTCGACAAAGCGCGGGAAACCGCTGGTGATGTACTTATAGTCAATGCCGGGCTTTTGCAGGCAGTTGGCATAGTTGCCGGCACGAGCCCTGTTCTCCTCGGTGTCGGGAGCGGCACAGCGGGCCACGTTGCCCATGCCACCGCCCACCTTGATGGCGTCGGTGGTCACTACCCCACCCTTGCACTTGCTCAGGTTGCTCACGGTGACCACGTCCTTATTGAGGCCTTTCTGCAACGGGAAGGTGCCCAGATAGTTCCACACACCGCCGCTCATGCGCTGGTTCACGGTGAACGTGCGGGTGATGCCGCTGGCATTGACGGTATACAGGGCATCGTTCACGCTACCGGGCAATGTCTTGTAGGAGATGTAGATGGCATAGTCTCCGGCCTCATCCATAGTCACGTCATAGCTGGCAACCGAAGCCGCACCCTTCTTGATGGCATCGACCTGACGGGCCGAGCCGTCGCCAAACGGGTTATCAAAATCCTTGTAGACCTCCTGCTTGTAGGCAAATCCGGTGCCGGCATCACCCCAAGCCTTGAGCCCGTTGGTCTCACGATAGGTCGCTTGGGCACGGCCGCCGTCGCCGTCAACTATCTGCTCCTCGCTGTGGGTGTCGCGCTCGCGGGGGTTGAACACATAGGCACCGGCATTCTCGAGCATAGGCATCACGTAGGGCAGCACATAGCTCATGGGATACAAGTCCTCAATGGTCTGGAACAAGCGCGGACGCTGCCACTCCCAGCAGTTGATCTTGGGTTCGTAATAGAGGCCGTGGCTGTGCCACATGGCTATGAGGTTGCCGTCAAGCGCCTTCGTGTAGCGGCGGTTGGCATCATTCTCGGTGATAAAAGCCTCGTGCTTGCGCGCATACTTCTTGTCAAAGTCAAAGAAGAAATTCTCCACAGGCGCACCGTCCACCGTGATGTGCACCGATGCAGGATTGCATTCGTCCACCGCCGCAGCCTTGATGTCGGCCTTGAGACGGCCAATCATCTCGGGCGTGAGGTAGTTGTAGGAGAAATTCTCGTTGAAGTCAACCTTGAGCGTGTCTCCGCTCATCACTAGTGACTTCACCTTAATGTCGCCGATGAGCATGTCATGCTCCTGGGTAGAGTCGGCAAGCACCGCCACACGGCCCTTTAGTTGGGTCGACTGGGCGCTAGCACAAACTGCACACGCCAAACATGCCAGTACCAAAAACAATTTATTCATATCACACATGTTTTAAGGTTCCAATATCAAGAATAATAATATACCGCAAAATTATAAAAAACCGCCGAAAGAGGCAACAAAATCACCATATAACTACCCAGCTATGGTATTCTCTCGCGCAGAAATCGCAGAACTCACTCTAACTAACAGAAAGTAAAGTAATAAACTGACAGAAATTAAAAGAAATTAAAATTCATGTCTTTTATGTTCTTTAGTCAAAAAAAGAACACGAAGCATTTTTTTATAATTTCTTCTAATTTCTGTCAGTTATTCAGATAGTTCAGTGCGAGATAGTCCTGTTGCCGTATAGTTACGTTATTCAGTGAGTTCAGTGCGAGGGAGTTCCATTGGTGTATGGTTACTGATCTCTTGTAACTACATATAAGGGATTACTTGCGCACTGCACGCACGCTATTTCCGTTGCTACGGTTGTTGTTGCCACAATCCACTAAGCCCGAATAGAAGTACAAGTAGTAGGCACGGCCGCAGTAGCCCGAGTTGAGCTCACTTGTCCAATAGTAGCCGTATTTCCCCTCGCTGTTGAGGTCCGCTTGGTCGCGGTAGCCCGCTGCGGGCAGGAAAATGCTGTTACCATTGCTATTGCTCGTTATCTTGCAACCATAAACACCGTTCACTGTCACCCACTCAATTCTGGTATATTTGCTGTTGTAGAGATCATTCATCTCCTGAAGAGAGGGCATGCGCCATTCAGCGCCCCAATTAGCAGTCGCAGCATCGTCCATGGCTTCAAGGACGGTCTCGCCATCAGGAGATGTGCCCAAATTGCGATCCCAGAATGCAGTGCTGCAGCTATACTTGGTCATCTTTGAAGAAAAGCCGTGGCACAAATTATAATGCGCCCAGTCGAACGTGTGGTCCTCGTCCCGGGCATACCCATCGGTCTCGCCCCATGCGAAAAATAGGCCAGACTCCTCGGGCTTGCTGGCACCCACGTTGCACGTTGCCCACAGCACGCCGCCAGGGAGACCGAGGTCGACATACTCATGCGTCTCTTCGGGCACTTCCTTACCCAGGATGATGTTGAGCAGTTTGTTCAGGTCGCTCACGTCAACGGTGCTGTCGCCGTTAACATCGGCACGACCGTCATAAAGGGCAGCATCGTCCTTAGCAAGGATAATGTCGATGACTATATTCAAGTCGCTCACGTCCACGTTGCCGTCGGCGTTCACGTCACCCTTCTTCCCTGAGGGTTTGTTTACGAAGAACGGAGCCCAGGGCTCGCACTGGCGGTAGATGGCCTCGGTGCCCTCGGGAACTATGAGCTGGCAATTCTTGTAGTCAACGCCCTTGAATATATCCTCAC
Source organism: Sodaliphilus sp. (assembly GCA_045628365.1). Taxonomy (GTDB): domain Bacteria; phylum Bacteroidota; class Bacteroidia; order Bacteroidales; family Muribaculaceae; genus Sodaliphilus. The sequence continues at coordinate 7,664 of JAZQPG010000153.1, forward strand.
CATAGAAGACACTGCGAGGATCAGTCATCTTGCTCTCAATCTTTGTCCACTGGTATTTGCCTCCCTCTTTGCTGAATGCCTCGTCGCCGATGGTGGTGACATTGGCAGGGATGGTAATCGTGGTGGCCTTCACGTTGGCAAATGCGCGGTTTCCTATTTTGCTCAGATTTGTGGCATTCTCAAGAGAGATGTTGCTATAGTTCTCGCAGCCGTAGAGCAGTGAGTCGCCCAGTTCAGTAATCTTGTAAGAGGGAGCCTTCTCGGGAGCAACTGCCATTGAATAATTGGTGCACTTGTCGCCCACTTTAAAGGTTGCCAGCGATGCCGTTGCTGTGTTCTTGTTGCGCACGAGTTTTACAGTAGCAGCATTTTTATTGGTAATCGTGTAAGCATAGGGAGTGTCGAAGAAGCCTGTCATGTCACCGCTGGGGCACTCGGCAAAGTCGAATGCTCCGGGCAGGATTTCCTTGTCATCGGCACCTTGAAGCGCGCGGTAGGCTTCAACTTCGCCCGCGGGAACATAAACTTTACATCCGGCAGGATACCCTGTCAGAAGTAATTTCATATATTGGGTCACCGATGCGGCAGTACAGTTTATGTACAACTCTTCAAATTCGGGATAGGAATAATCATATTCACCATGCAAATTGACTGTGCTGGGCAGTAAAAGGCGTTTTATCTTTGTGTTGTCAAACGCGTTGGGGCAAAAATAATATGCTCCATAGGGTATCACTATATCGCACTCAAGTCCTGATTTGCTAAACGCTCCCTGATGAATGGCTTTAAGTCTTGGGCCAAACTTCACGGTCTTGAGTTGGGCACAACTTCCAAATGCTCCAACTCCAATCATAGACACATTCTCAAAATCGAAGGATGAGATTTTTGAATTATAAAATGCATTGCTGCCGATAGAATCAATCAAGCCACAGCCTCTCATCGAGAAGTCATAATTTGACAATCCGGCATGATCATCTATTTGGGTCAAGGCATATCTCTTGCCTGAAATTTCAAAGTAGTTAGGCACGGTAATGTCATCTCTCTTGTCTCTTGAGTTGACACCCGTCACCAGCATGCAACGGCCATCGTAGGTCACGCCATCAACGGCTGTGAAAGGCTCAGTGCTGTGAACGGTAACATTAAAGCAAGCATTTGCCCCATACTCGTCCCTTGCCTGGATATAGTCATAGGCAGTGAGACCTCCATAGTTATAATTAGGAAAGAAGTCCCAATTGCTGGACACGGTATAGTTATCCATTCCGCCAAGAGGAATATACAGGTTGGGGATTCTTGCGCCGGCAAACATCACGTCTTTCTCGATGCGGGGCACATGTTGCATGTTTGACCACAACTCTATGAGTTTAGAGCAGCCATAGTACATGTCGGTGGGTATCGTCTGGACCGAGCTGGGGACAACCACAACCTGTACCTCACTGTTCTCAAAGGGGCGAGAACCCACGGTGGTCACGCCATAAGGCAGCTCGATGCGAGGATACTTGTAGCAGTTGTAAGCATTTGCATAGATGGTCTTGAGCGTAACGGGGTAAGTGGGCTTCTTGGGCTTGGCAGCGGGCATACGCACAAGGATAGTTTGCTTCTTGTTGTAGAGCGCACCGTCGTATGACGAGTAGGTGGGATTAGCCTCAGCCACCTCGAAACTCTCCAGTGCAGTACAGCCGTCAAATGCCGAGTTGTTGATTCCTGTGAGCGTATCGGGTATTTTCACCGATACAAGACTGGTACAGTGGGCAAATACATTAGCGTCAAGTGTAGTGATGACCGAGCCCAAGCTCACCGTGGCGAGGTTAGAACATCCATAGAATGCAGCCATACCTACTTTAGCAACGGGACCCTTGATGGTTAAGCTTGTGATATTAGTGTTGTTAGAGAATGCATTGGGTGCAATCTCGGTAACGATATAGTTAAAGCCATCTTTCTTGACAACCTGCGCAATCACCGCATTGGCCTGGTCGGCGCTGGTCACAGTTGAGCTAAATCCAATAACCGATACAGATCCAGAACCACCGGGAGAGACATTGATGGCTTCTTTAATGATTTTATACTTGTAATTACCACCAACAATTTCATCGCCAACTGCAGCCGTAGCCACAATCGACACCATTAACGACAATAATAGTAATGATACCTTTTTCATATATGTGTTCTAAATGTTCTGTTATAGCTCTCTAGGCTCTCTAGGAGATAGGCCACATAGGCTACATAGGCCACATAGGCTACATAGGCCACATAGGCTTTTTAAACCTTTAAACTTTTAAACCTTTAAACTTTTAAACTTTTAAACCTTTAAACTTTTAAACTTTTAAACTTTTAAACTTTTACTTCCCCAGGAGGATGTCGAGGGTGGCGTTGAGGTCGTCGATGTCGACGTTGTTGTCGCCGTTGACGTCGGCGCGGCCGTTGTACTTAGAGGCACTGTCCTTGCCCAGGATGATGTCGATAAGGATGTTGGCATCGTCGATGTCCACGCTG
>JAZQPG010000154.1:0-6640 GCA_045628365.1 Sodaliphilus sp.
ATGCCAACATCCTCATCGACATCCTCTTGGGCAAGGACTCGGCAAGCAACTACGGCGGCCGTGCCGACGTGAACGGTGACGGCATCACCGACGTGAGCGACCTCAACGCCCTGCTCGACATCGTGTTGGGCAAGTAAAAGCCTCACCCCCGAAAGGCCTCACCCCCGACCCCTCCCCTGAAAGGAAGGGGGGATGCAGAGCAACAAAAAGAAACAGATAAAAATAATAATTATAAAAAACACCTCACTCTCTCAATCTAAACTCCCTCCCCTTTAGGGGAGGGCTGGGGAGAGGCTTATTAAAGTCATGAAAAAGATAACATTACTTCTATTATCAGCGCTGGTGTCTGTTGTGGCATCGGCTGCTGTGGGCGATGTGTTTGTGTCAGGTAACTACAAATACCAGATTACTACCGAGGCTACTAGTACCGAGGTCAGTGGTGCCGGAGCGGCTACGGTATTGGGATTCAGTACCACTGCCTCTGCCGCCGACCAAGCCAGTGCGGCAATTGCACAGTATTTCCAGAAGGACGGGAAAATGTATATCGTGACCGAGATTGCACCCAATGCATTCTCTAACAACACCAACATCACGAGCGTAAGCATCAAGGGTGCCGTTGCTAAAGTAGGCATGTCGGCATTCTATGGATGTTCTAACCTAACCAAGGTAAGTCTGGGTTCAGTCACTACACTCGACAACTACGCATTTGCTTTTTGCACAAGTCTTACATCGGTGAAAATACCCGATACGCTCACCAGTATCAATAACACTGCATTTGACGGCTGTACCGCTCTGGAAAGCTATGTAGTGAGCGAGAGCAACTCCAACTACTCGGCATTTGACGGCGCACTCTACAACAAGAAGCAGACCACCCTCGTGCGTATGCCTGCTGCCAAGGCCGAGAAGCCCACTTACCCCAACACGCTCAAGACCATCTTTGCGCGTGCTTACAACTACTACAAGTATCCGCGCGTCGAGATCCCCTACGGCGTGACCACCGTGGGGGGCCGTCCATTTGAGAACAGCGAGGTGCAGGTCGTACTCATTCCCAGTTCGGCCCAGACGATTCCCGCCGACATGTTCTATGGCTGCTCTAAACTCATAGAGTTGTGGTCAAACCTGCAAAATCCGCCCCGCATCGAGAAAGACGTGATGTTTGCCGGCGCTAACATTCCCAATCTGTATATACCTTATCGTAAAGATGATGATTATATCAAGTGGAGCGGTTGGAACTTCTTCCCCAATATAAACCGTGGCGGTTACACTACCTATGACTATATCCAGATAAAGGACGAGAATGGGGCAAATGCTTACTTTAATGTTACCGTTTACAACACTGAGCCTTTCACTGCCAGTGATGGCGTGACCTACGACGGCCGTTGCATGCTGGTGAGAGGTCGCTCTTCTGGTGATAGGAGAGGTGACATTACCGTGCCTAACTATATTGAAATTACAGGCAAGAAATATGCCTTGACCAGAATAGGAGGGATAGCCGGAACTTCATTTAATGACTTCTCGATGAGAGGATGTGCCTTGATTGATTCAATCGACATGAATGCTTTCGCCAGTGCTAAAATCTCATCCTTCAATTTTGAGAATGTGTCTCATATTGGAGATGGAGCATTTATGAATTGTGAGCAACTCAAGACCGTAAAGTTTGGTCCAAGGCTTAAGAGTATTCGCCCTGGAGCGTTTCTCGAGTCAGGACTTGAGGGTGATGCAGTGATACCTTACGGTGTAGTGGATTTACACCCCGATATATTCAATAAAACCCACATCAAACGCCTTTTGCTCCCCAGTTCAATTCATTTCACGAATAACTATGATTATTCTTATCCCGACATTGAAGAGGTGTACATCAATCGTCCCAGCTCTTCGATGAAGAATAGGTTAACAAAACATCCTGCAGGATGTAAATTCTATGTTCCAGTGGGCGAAGTTGATGCCTATCGTGCTCTTGAAGGGGCCGAGAACTACGTGATCCTGCCCGGAGCATTTGACTTTGCCGAGTGCACAAGCGACGACAAGAGTGACTTCTTCACCACTCCCTATGCCTACAGCGTGGTCGATGCCGAGGCTAAGACCGTGAAACTGGTGCGCACCAAGAACACTGCTACAGCAGCAATGAAGACCTTTGAAGTAGGTGCCCAGTGTACCAATAATTCACTGGCATGTGCCCCCGAGGATGCTCCCGTTTACAAGATTGCCGAGCTGGGCGACTCACTGCTGGCCGGATGCAAGAACTATGACAACATCTCGCTCGAAGGGGCCGCAAATCTGAGCAAAATAGGCAACTATGCACTGGCCAACGTGAAGGCTACAACAATCACCATACCCCAAAATGTATTAAGCATTGGTAACGAGGCATTCAGCAAGGATGGCGGCGAATATCAGTGGACAACAATCGACAGCAAGATACCCGATCCACGCAAAGTCGCTATGGGTACCGACGTATTCAAGGGCGTTGACTACGAGAACTGCACCCTCATCGTTCCCGAGGGCACCGAGTCACTCTACCGCATGTCGGACCAGTGGAACGAATTCTTCGACGGTGTTACCAGCATGACGGGCGACGCTAAGCGCACTGGCAACATCAATGTGAAGTGGGTGCAGCTCTGGGAGAATGGCCCTAAGTTCGCCGAATACAACGTAGGTGCAGCATCTGCTACCGGATATGGCGGCCATTACTGCTGGGGCAGGAGCTCTGACCAGGATCCAAGTGAAAATTATCAGGAAGGTACCGAACCTCTCTCGGGCTCTAACGATACTGCCACAAAGCTCTGGGGCAGCAACTGGCGCATGCCCACTAAGGCTGAGTTTAGGGCACTCCTTGACAACTGTGATGCTGAGTGGACAACGATTAATAACGTGAACGGACGCAAATTCACCGGCAAGGGTGCTTACGCATTGTGTAGCATATTCCTTCCTGCCGCCGGCTACTGCGACTATTACGCACACGGCAGCGATGACTTCCGCGGCGAGAACATTATCGGCCGCTACTGGTCCTCTACGCCAGATGACACCAGCGAGGCGCACGACCTGTACTTCTATTCGGGCTACCAGACAGTGCTGCGTGAAAACCGCACTAACGGCTACTCTGTACGCGCTGTGCTGGCCGAGGAGACAGCACCAGTGACCAAGGGTGATGTGAACGGTGACGGCGTGGTGGGCATCGACGATGCCAACATCCTTATCGACATCCTCCTGGGTAAAGACTCGGCAAGCAACTACGGCGGCCGTGCCGACGTGAACGGTGACTCTAACGTCGACATCGACGACCTCAACGCCACCCTCGACATCGTCCTGGGAAAGTGATTTTTTGTAAAGGGTTAAAGGGTTAATCGGTTAATGGGTTAATCGGATAATCGGTAAAAGCCTCTCCTCCGACCTCTCCTCCAGAGAGGAGCCGGGGGAGAGGCTTCTGCCAGGGGGCAACACACTATACCCTTGTATACCATGTGAATTACCAAGATTTTGCTATTTTTTGCGACATTTGTTGCATTATACTTGTATAATAGGTAGTAATTTTGTAACTGCTAAACTGACAATTGAGTTTAATAACATAATTAAAAACTAATTTTATGAAAAAATTATCTACTATCTTTGCAAGTCTTGCATTGGCACTATCTGCTTTCAGTGCAAGCGCAGGTATTCTCTCTATCCCTTGTGTTGAGGGTAAGGTAGAAATCCTTCAGGATGGTCAATTCAACCCCGTTAGCGCTAACATCGGTTTCACCAGCGCCAACACTGTTGTTTACCTTGGTGAAATTGACTTCGGTGCAAACGGCGACCGTTTCCTCGCAACCAGCCTTACAATGGCCAACGGTTGGTATGTGGACGGCTGGGCAATCCTGCACGCAGGTTCTGACTTCGAGTCTTCACTCCCCTTCACACAGATGGCACTCGACGAGACCGGCAGCTACTCTCGCTACCTGAACTTTGCTGCTAACATGTCTTACAACTGCCCCGCTGACTCACTGCTCCCCGGTGGTGGTCCCGCTATGGAAGGCCTCACTTTCACAAAGCCCACCGGCCGTCAGAAAGTTTACATGACATTCGTTGGTGGTGCAGGTAACCTCCGTTACGTTAACTTCTATGACGCTGAGTTCACCGAGGGTGACTTCCTCAGCGCTGAAGAGGACGAGTGGAAGGCTGGCGTGGTTCTTCGCGAGCCCAACCAGAAGCCCGGTTATGACGCAATCTCTCTGAAGATCCGCTCTACCGAGTCAGTTCCCGCAGTTCCCACAGGTGAAGGCACCGACTACCCCGACACCCGCATCGACACTGCTTCGGTAGGTCAGGCTTGGGGTTGGACCAAGGAAGGCTTCATCGCTGACTACGGCACAGTTGACTTCGGCAACGGCAAGTACAAACAGCTCGTTGCTTATTTCACTCACTGGTCAGAGAACATCTACGACTGGTTGGAGTTCTACCTCGACGAGGTTAAGCCCGAGAACCAGATCGCACGCCTGTGGTCAGGTCTTGAACTGGGCAACAACGGCGAGAACCCCTTCGCAAAGAACCTTAAGAACATCAGCGGCCAGCACAAGGTGCTCGTAAGATGGTTTGGCGGTAGCACTAACCTCCAGGCAATCGAGTTCGTAGAGCAGCAGCTCTGGATTGAACACCCCGACTGCGGTATCGTTCTCGTTGACGAGCTTCCCGAGGCCGACGCATTCCACTACACATATCTGGGCACTCCCGAAGGCCAGGGTAATCCTTGGGGCTATGAGGTTAAGTGCCGTGGCCGCTGGGAGAACCGCGGTAACATCGGTTACACCGGCAATGGTACAGTTATCGACTTCTACGGTGACGGTGAAGGCGTAGAATTTGGCGACAACCCCTACACTCGCGTTATCGTTAACCACGCTTGCGACCGTGCTTGGGTAGGCAACATCGAGGAGTCTAACTTCTCATTCTATCTCGACCTCGATCCCGACTTCATCTACACTCCCGAAGACTGGGAGAACAACCTCGCAGGCATCCTCGAGGGTCACGAGCCCATTGCCATCTGCCGTCTCCAGGGTACTGGTGACTGGAGCGTTTACAAGCACGTGGCTGGTGAGTTCCTCCTTCCCGTTACCGGCAAGCACGAGCTCTTCATGGTTTACAACACTCCCGACGTTAACATCGGTGCTAACGTTCTCGACATCTACTTCGACCACGGCAAGGCTCACAGTATCACCGGTGACGTTAACGGTGACGGCGCTGTAGACATCAGCGACGCTAACCTCGTTATCGACATCGTCCTCGGTCACTCTTCTATGGGCGAATATCCCGCAGGCGACGTTAACGGCGACGGCGTTGTTGACGTGAGCGACATCAACGCAGTTATCGATATCGTGCTTTCAAAGTGATAACACGATAGTTTACATAATCTAAACACCTAGCAGGGGCGGTGATAGCACATCACCGCCCCTGTTTTGCAAAAAACGTCCACGTCAATATTTTGCTATTTTTTGCGACATCAGTGCTATTTTTGTTGCACATATCGTGTTAATTTTGCAAGTGAAATATTGTACTTAAAATTCAACAACTAATTATTAATTTAAAAAACTATTTCTCATGAAAAAAAGTTTTACACTGATCGCTGCAGCAGCGATGATGTTCGCTGCTAATGCACAGGACTTGGTAGTTTATACCAATGGAAGCAACCCCAATCTGGAGGTTCTCCAAAACGCTCGTCTTGATCCCCTTTCAATGAACATCGGTAACACAGGTACTGAGACTGTAGTATGCATCGGTGAAGTTGACTTCAGCGAGAACTACCAGGCTGCAGGTTTGGCATTCGCTCAGGGCTGGGGTGGCAACGGCAACTTCGCACTCCTCTGGGCAGGTGAAGATTTCGAGAGCGCTCTCCCCTTCACTCAGATTGCTCTTGCTCACACAAGATCTTACAGCAACTACACCAAGCTTGCTGGTAACATGGGTTACAACGTAACAGACCCCGCTGATCTCGCTGGTGGCCGTCTGGCTCAAGAAGGTCTTTCTTTCTACAAGCCCGAAGGCAAGCAGAAAGTTTATCTTACATTCGTAGGTGGTGCTGGTAACGTACAGGCTGTTCACTTCTACAAGAACGCCTTCACACCCGCTGATTTCCACGCACCCGGTGACTGGGAGCCCCTCAACGGTCAGCTTCTCAAGCCCAACGAGAACATGAGAACCTATGGTCCTCTTGCTACTCGTCTTTCTTATGACAACTCTGAACTCGTATCAAGCCCCAATGCTGATACTCGCAAGGACGGCGATGGCGGTTGGGGTTGGACTACCAACGGTACAATTGTTGACTACGGCACAATGGACTTTGGCAACGGTGAGTACACTCAGGTTTGTACTTATGTAAACCACTGGTCAAACAACAAGAGCGACAAGGTTGAGTTCTACCTTGACGAGGTTGCAGAGGAAAACCTCATCGCTTCTATCTTCACAGGTATGGAGCTCCGCGACCAGCTGTATCCCAAGGCAAAGGCTCTCACTAAGACTGTAACTGGTTCACACAAGGTTCTCGTTAAGTGGGTAGGTGGTAGCACCAACATCACTGACGTTGACTTCGTGAAGGGTAACCTCTGGCTCGAGACTCCCGATCCCGACTATGCTGTAATGACAGTTATTAACGAGACTCCCAGTGAGAACGCTAAGT
>JAZQPG010000155.1:0-15332 GCA_045628365.1 Sodaliphilus sp.
TTGCACCCGTTAGACAATGCTCATGCCGAGCGTACTGCATTGTGACACAGTAGGGACAGTCCCCACTGTGTCATTTTTTGGGTTCACACAGGCACCACCCGCGAGGGGCATAGAGAGAAGCAAGGATGCACCCTTCCGTGCCGGTGGCAGGCGGGGTGCATCCTTGTATGTGTCGTGGCGGGGGAATCCCGCCCGATGCTTTCACTTAGACTGTGAGGATCTCTTTCTCCTTAGCAGCAAAGAGCTCGTCGATCTTCTTCATGAACTTGTCATGAAGCTTCTGAACCTTCTCCTCGCCGTCCTTAGACACGTCCTCGCTCATGCCTTCCTTGATGGCCTTCTTGAGGCCCTCGATAGCCTCGCGGCGGGCATTACGAACGCTCACGCGTGCCTTTTCGCTCTCGGCCTTGCTGTCCTTCACGAGCTGCTTGCGGCGATCCTCGGTGAGTGGCGGGATGTTGAGGCGAATCACCTCACCGTTGTTCTCGGGCATGATGCCCACGTTAGAGTCGATGATGGCCTTCTCAATCACGCGGAACATGGTCTTCTCCCACGGAGTGATGGCGATAGTGCGCTGGTCGGGAGTGCTGATGTTAGCCACGTTGCTGATGGGAGCCTTGCTTCCATAGTAGTCCACGCGTATGTTGTCAAGGATTTTCACGTTGGCCTTACCGGCACGGATGTGTGCGAGGGTCTCGTCGAGATACATGATGGCTTCCTGCATCTTCTCCTCGGCTGCGTCAAGATAAAATTTAACGTCGTTCATATATAATAGTATTTTTAGTTATGTTTTCAAGATACGAAAATAATACATTTCTGCATCATGTACAAATAAATCGCCGAAAAAATGCAAAAAACCGCCCAACTAACGCAAAAAGACGCTAACCTTGCGGCTAACGTCTCTTCTGGTGGTCCCCCCAGGAATTGAACCGGGGACACATGGATTTTCAGTCCATTGCTCTACCACTGAGCTAGGGGACCATCGCTGAATTGCGAGTGCAAAGTTAGGCATTTTTCTTTAACCTACCAAATTTTCGAGCCACTTTTTTCAAAAAAAGCTCATTTTTCCCGTGTTTTTCACTTTTCAGATGACAGAGCACCCTACTCTGCTGTCGTTTTCGGCTCCCCGCGAAGGTTCACCGAGGGGGTTATTTGCCGAAGATGGCGCGGAGGATGGCGCGGCCTAGCTTGCGCTCGGCGCCGGCCTTGGTGGTGGGGATGCCGGTGGTGCGGGCAAACGTCTGCTTGGCGCGGGTGATGCCAACGGCACGCTTCCACGAAAAACTGAGTCCAGGTATTTTAAAAAGTCCCATGTGTTGTGGTTTTATAGGTTAATAAGACTGGTTGTTACACCCCCTACAATGCAACAATCATGCCAAAATCCACCCCACCCATCACAAATCCAAGAGAACCCAGAAAGCTTAGAGAGCCTAGAGAGCTTAGAGAACTTAGAGAGCCTAGAGAGCCTAGAGAGCTTAGAATGCCTAGAGAGAAAAAACGGTCACCTGGCTTGGTGCCAAGTGACCGTTTTTAATATTGGGTTGATTGCTAACCGGGGTTAGCATCGTGGCTGATTACCAACCGGGGTTCTGACCAATCTGAGGATTGAGGGTCTTCTGTCCTGTGGGGATGGGGAACAGGATGTACTTGGGATCGTAAACACGCTCTGTACCACCGTTCTTGCAGTTGATGTAACCGTCAGCGTCAACATTTACAAGGCTCATGTCGATGCCGTCAGCAGCAGTGATGTTACCTACGTAAGCACCACGGCACTGGTCGGGATGCTTCTGAGTGTCGAGAAGCTCGAGCTGGTTCCAGCGCTGGAGTGAGTAGTAACGATCGTTCTGGCAGTACATCAACTCAACGCGGCGCTCGCGGCGGATCTCCCAGATGATGTTGCTTACGCCCATGTTGTTAGCGGGGTCAGCAGCAACAGCTGTAGTGAGGTGGGGCATGCCAACGCGGTCGCGCAGCTTGTTGATAGAGATGTTAAGGTCAGCGTCGGTGATAGTACCGAGCTCAGCGCAAGCCTCTGCGTAGTTCAGAAGGATCTGAGCGTACCAGAAGATGGGAGCGTCGGTAGTGTTAGTACCGATTGACTGGCGGTCAGTGTTCTTCATTGCGTTAGTGTCGAACAGGAGGACACCGTAGCCAGTTGAAGAAGTTGACTGAGCGCCACCAAAGCGTGCGTAACCGCAGCCGGGGAACTGGAGGATGTGGTCAACCTGTGCCGACATACGGGGGTCGCGCTGTGCAAGAACATCGCTGATGTCGATGAACTTAGCCTCGCCAAAACCTGAGTTGTCGTCAAGGGTAACGACCTTACCAGCCTCGTTCTTGTCCATAGTGGTGGTAGCGCGGGGCTTACCATCCTTGAACAGGTAGTTGTCGAACGCGTCCTTACTCATACCGTGAACCTGAGTTGAACCGCAAGTGTAGTCAACAGTTGCGTGACCGAGCACGTTGTAAACATAGTGCTTGTACAGGATCATCTCCTTGTTGCCTGCGAGATCAAGCTGGTCGAAGTTAGACTTGAAGTTGGCGTTGAGGTCATAGTTGGTATTCTCCATGATAACCTTACATGCAGCCTTAGCAGCTTCCAGATACTTGCTAGCGCGAGCGTTGTCCTTAGTCACATACTTGCTGTAAGTACCTTCGAACAGACAAACCTCAGCCTTCATTGCGTTAGCAACGTAAACGTTGTAAGCAGTGCGTGAGTTTGCGTTTGCAGTGATGTTCTTGCAAGCGAAGTCGAGGTCGGCAAGAACCTTGTCCATAACCTCGTTGCGGGGCTGACGGGGACCGTAGAGGACACCCTCATCGGTAACGTCGAGAACCTTGTCTACCCAGTAGCAGTCGCCGAAAGCGCGAACCAGCTTGAAGTGCTGCCAGCCGCGGTACAGGCGTGCGACTCCTTCCCAGTTAGCCTTGCTAGCCTCGCTCATGTCAGCGATGGTGGGAAGAGAAGCGAGCAGGATGTTAGCACGACGAATCTCGGTATAGGGAGTGTCCCATGTACCAGATGTTGCGGGAACGTTGGTATAGGTCCAAGTGCTGGTACCGGTAGTACCCTGGTCGTCGTTCAGGAAGTTGAAGTAGAAGTTGCCGTAGCTACCGCTGTTGCCGTAGCCCGAGAACTCGTTGTAGAAGTAGTTAGCAAAGAGTTCAACGTTCTTCTCGCTAGTGAAGAAGTTGTCTCTTGTAAACTGATCGTAGGGTTCGGTGTCGAGCAGGTCAGAGCAAGACGACAGCATCAACCCAGCAGATACTAATAATAAAGATATTTTTTTCATAAAATTATTATCCGTTAGAATGTTATTAATTCAATGCATTAATTGACTTAAAAGTGTCATGCTTGATTAGAGGTCGATCTGGATACCGAATGAGTAAGAACGCATGATAGGATCTGTACGTCCCCAAACACCGTTACCAAATGAACCAACACCAGTATTGATCTCGGGATCGATACCTGTACCCTTGTTGTGGTTGATCAGGTCGAATGCGTTGTTGATTGAAGCGTAAACGCGAACCTTGTCAAGAGTAACCTTCTGAGTAAGAGCCTTGGGCAGAGTGTAACCAACGGTGATGTTCTTCATGCGCAGATAAGACATGTTAACCAAGTACTTAGTCTGGGGATAGAAGTTAAACTTACCGCCGCTCAGGATAGAACCTGAAGCGTTACCCTGGCCAGCGCCACCACCCCACAGGCGGGGGAAGTCCTTGCTCTGGTCGATCTTACCAGCAGCAAATTCAGCCTCGGTGATGTAGCTAGTCTGGTTGCTGTAGATAGCATCAGCACCACGAGTCATAGGCATAACGAATGCTGACTGAGTCCACATGTCGCGCTTGCCAACGCCCTGGAAGAACAGGTCGATGTCGAAGCCCTTCCAGTCACCACCCAGGCGGAGTGAGTACTGGTAGCGGGGAGTGCTGTTACCAATCTTCTTGAGGTCACCGTGGTTCTCGGGAGTACCGTCGCCCCAAGTGATCCTGCCGTCGCCGTCGAGGTCCTTGAACTTGATGTCACCAGGGCCATATACGAAGCCACCGCTCTCGAGGAGAGACTGTGAAGCCACGCCATCCTTGTAAATCCACTTGCCAGCGCCGTCCTGACCGTTGAAGTCATTGAAGTCGAAGTAGCGATCGGTCTCGAAGCCCCAGATCTCGCCATACTCCTTGCCGGTGTAGTTAGTGTTGATCAGGTTGTTGCTATCCCACTTAGTAACCTTAGCCTTGTAGTCGCTGATGTTAGCAGTAGCATAGAAGTTTACATCGCCGAAGCGGTGACGGTAGTCAACAGTAAGTTCCCAACCGCGATTGCGCAGTGAACCAGCATTTGTAAGACCAGCTGCAGCACCTACAACCGAGGGAAGAGCCTTGCCGGGAGCAAGCATGTTAGTGTTCTCGCGCTGGAACCAGTCGAATGTAACATTCAGGTCACCCTTGAGGAAGCTCAGGTCAAGACCGATGTTAGTTGTGCGGATAGTCTCCCATGTGAGGGTCTTAGAAACCATCTTGGGAAGGCCGAAGTAGTCATACTTAGCGCTGCCTGTGCCGAGCCAGTTAACACCTGCGTTAACCTTGCCCATAGTCTCGAGGAACTGGTATTCACCGATGTCCTGGTTACCGATAGTACCGTAAGATACACGCAGCTTACCATTGTTGAGGATGTGCTTAGTGTTAGCCATGAATGCTTCCTCGCTGAAACGCCAGCCGAGTGATGCACTGGGGAAGAATGCCCACTGGTCAGCCTTGGGGAACTTGGTTGAACCGTCGTAACGGCCATTGAGCTCTACCAGATAGCGGCCCTTGTAGTCGTAGTTGATACGGCCGAAGAAGCCTGCCTGGCCATAGTGAGTGTGGGTGTGTGAGTAAGTGTACTCAGTGTCGGTCAGAGCGAGCTCGGGCATGTTAGTGTCGAGCAGGTTCCAGCGCTCGTAGTACAGGTACTCGAAGTCCTGCTTCTCAACGTTAGCACCAGCGAGGACGTTGATAGTGTGGTCCTCCTTGAAGGTCTTGTTGAAGTTGAAGAAAGCGTTGAAGATGTGGTTAGTCTTGTCCTCGCGGCTGCTCTCGATGAATGTAGTGGTATTGAGAGTTGCCAGGCTGGGGTTAACGCCCCAAGTGTTGAGGATAGTGCTGGGGAGGCCAATGCCTTTGTACTTCATGTGGTTCTTAACGAAGGTGTAGTCGACGTTGAAAGTAAGACCGTGCTTGAAGTCAATCTTAGCGAAACCGCCCAGACGCATGATGTTGCGCTTCTGGTAAGCGTCGCCGGCAGTCTTGCGGAAACCGATCATCTGGCGGCCGTCATACTGGTTGCCGTCCTCGTCGGTGATGTAGCCGTAAGGGCCAAAGAATGAACCCCAGCGCCATACATACTGGTAAGAACCCTGACCCTGAACGTAAGGATAGTCAAAGTCGCGGTCGTTGTAGTTAGTGCGAACACCTACCTGCAGCCAGTCGGTTGCCTGGGTAGTGATGTTAGCAGTAATGTTGTAACGCTTGATCTTGTCGGGGTTGAAGTTCATCAGGTTCTGCTTCTGGTTGTAGTTGCCGCTGATGAAGAAGTTGGTCTTGCCGCTAGTACCACTGATAGAGAGGTTGTGGTTCTGAGAGGGAGCAGCGTTGTTGAAGATGATGCCGGGAACATCCCAGTTAGCATAGTAGCCATACTCATCATAGTCATCGCCAAATACCATCTCGCGGTAGCCAGTAGTGGTGTCACCGTGCTTCTTGATCCAGTTGTTCATACCTGCCTGGAACTGGTCGCTGTCGAGATACATACCGAAGAGCTCGGCTGCGAGACCCTGGCGACGGTTAACGTCGATAAGAGCCTGTACCTGGGTGGGGACATTGGGATAAGAAGGAGTGGTGGTTGCCTGGCTCCAAGCGAAGTTGTCCTTGTAAGAGATCTTCACCTTGTCGGCAACGCCGAGACCGCTCTTGGTCTTGATAAGGATAACACCACCAACGGCGCGAGCACCGTAGATAGAAGCTGAAGCAGCATCCTTGAGCACTGATACGCTCTCGATGTCGTCAGAGTTTACAACCGAAAGGTTCTCAACGGGCACACCGTCAACGATGTACAAGGGAGGCTGGCTGTTTGAAAGAGAAATGATACCACGGATCTCAACTGAGGGATCAGCGTTGATATCACCGTTGTTGTTCAAGATAGTCAGACCGGGAACGGCACCCTGGAGGGCCTTAGCAACGTCGTTCTCGCTCTTAGAGTCGAGCACCTTGCTAACGTCAACGTTAGTAACGGCACCGGTAAGGTTGGCCTTCTTCTGCTGGCCGTAACCTACAACAACGAGTTCGTCGAGCTGTGCCTTATCCTCGGTGAGGACAACGCGACCAGCACTTGAAGCATCTACTGTAACTGTTTTGTAGCCGATGTAGCTAACCTGAAGCTTAGCACTCTTGCCAGCCTTTACGCTGAACTTACCATCCATGTCGGTAGCGGCACCTTGGATAGTACCTACAACCTGGATGCTAGCGCCAATGATGGGTTCGCCATTTTCATCAACAACAGTACCTTTCACGATTCCGGCCTCGGCCGAAACTGCTTGGGGAGCCGACTCAGCATAGGTGAGGCTGGGGGCGGCACATGCAAGCATTAGAGCGCCCGCGAGGGCAATCTGTTTTTTCATACGCACTTTTTTGATTGGTTATACAATAATTATATTAGTTTTTTTGTTTATCTCTTGTTTCTCATACGTAGTATCCCGCTCATAGTAAAGAGGTTAACACTTCCATATTATCCACTGTCCCCTCGTCAGGGCACAATGTGCTCTATAATATGAGGTGCAAAGTTACAAAGTTTTTTGCAAACAACCCAATTTTTATGTTAAAAAAACCAAAATCTTGAACAAAAATTTTAATTGGCCTATTTCAAAAACCATAATTATACTCTAAAAACAAGCTTTCATATGTCCCATAACCAGAGTTTTACGGCATGTGTTATTCATGATTTTTGCAGTTTTAATGCATACCTCTGCACCCAGCCAACACCTCCACTCGTCGCAGGGAGGAATCAGACGGCTATAGCGGCGCCAGGATGGGGAAACTGATGGTTAGCGGCGCGCCGGGAAAGGGCCAGACGGTTTAGCGGCGCGAGCCGGGAAGGGAGAACGGAAGAGTTATCAGTGCCGCAGGGCGTCGGGGACGCGCACCGGGCTGTACTTGTTGAAGCCCGGGGGCACGGGTGGCGGCACTGCAGGCATGTAGCCGTCCCTGGGCGAGGAGGGGTCCAGCTGGTCGGGCGACAGTTTGAACTGGTTTTTCCTGGACTTTGACTCGAACCAGTTGCCCACCAGCCCGCCAAAGTCGATTGCCATCTTCGTGCCCAGCACATTAATGACCGGGGCAACGACGGGTTTCACACGCCAACGTCCCGAGTACGGGTCAAGGTAACGCTCGGCACCCAGCCTGAGTCCCAGGTCGTCGCTGGCCATCATCTCGAGCGCCGCGCCATAGTTGCTAGCGGGCAGACAGGGCATCGCTGCCATGGAATGGTACCGCGCATTAACATAGTAGCTGCCCCACATCATCAAGGCAAAGCGGCCCGAGAGCTGCAGGCGTGCGTTGGCAAACGCGCCATAATCGTTCCAAGCGTCTCGGTCAAGGTGATACTTATTGCCCATGACCCCGGCGCTCACCGTCAAACGGTCGCCCAGGGGCTGCACCCAGGACAACGACGCCGACCCGATGTCGCCCAGCCCCGGCATGGCGGTGAATCCGCCTTGCCCCACGAGATAACCACCGCCGCCAGTGGCGATGATGCCATTGCGTGCCCAGTTGCGGCTGTTATAGTCGTGACGAAAGTCAAACCGTGGGGTACCGCTCGGGGCGAAATCGCCGGTGCGAGCCAAGTCGGCGCTAAGAACGGCAACCGAGTCGAGCAGACCGTGGTTCCCTACTTCGAACCCGGGCGTTTCGACCATGGGCGCGGCAGGGAACGACGTAGAGAGTCCTCCCGAGGGTGTGACGGGCACCGAGAGCACGGGCTGGTCAAGCTTGTGATTCCCGGGGGTCACGTTGACCTGCACATTCTCCTGCGCCACAGCATTGACTGCCGCGGCACATGCAATGGATAATATAACCGGGTACAACTTCATAACACCCACAAAATTACAACACAAACCACGACTATATATAATATAATGTGTGATTTTTAGTTAAACGACCCAATTAATCCCCAGAAATCCCCCCAATAAAACCAATAAAACCTAGAATGCCTAGAAAGCTTAGAGAGCCTAGAAAGCCTAGAGAGCCGCGGCTCTTGCCGGGGCGGCAGGCAGCAGGAAAAAAGGGGATGCGGCCTCGCGCAGTTGCGAGTCGCATCCCCTTGTCTTATCAGGGAGCCACGTGCTTTAGATATACAAATTTGAGAAAAAATCTTAAATAACCAAAAAACACATCAAAAATTCCACCATAATAATTTTAAAACGTTAACAAGGCACGCCCCGGCGGGCGCCCGCCCCCCCCCGCCTGGCCCGGAATGCGGTTTCGAGGTTCCCTTGCCCGCCAGGGAGAAGAACGACACTAAGACGGCAAAACACGCCACCGCGGCCGTGGCCCCAAAAACATGTTTTAAAACATGTGGCATGTTTTTTCAATTTTTTTAGCAAAAATTTTGGGAGGTCCTAAAATTTGTGTACTTTTGTACTTTGAGATGAGGGATGCGATGTCCCCGTCACACAAAAATTATACACATCAGAGAATAAAAAAATAACCGACAAACTGTTAGGAACAAATAACAACCAACATAATTTTACTAACTAACCAAAAAAGTGCGTATGAAAAAACAATGTGTACTGTTAGCTGCGCTAGCAATCGCAAGTGGTGTTCCCGCTGGTCTGGTATCAAGCCAAAGCAACGTGGGCTTCACAGCTGTTGCGCAGAATAACAACGTGACTGGCGTCGTTAAGGACGCCAACGGTGAGCCTCTCATCGGCGCTACCGTGAAGGTTAAAGGTACTAGCCGCGGTGCAGCTACCGATGCTGAAGGACGTTACAGCATCAACGCTCCCCAGGGCAGCACCCTCGTGATTTCTTACATCGGCTCACAGCCCATGGAGGTTAAGGTTACCGGTTCTAAGATGGACGTTACCCTTGCCGGCAGCGAGACTGCCCTCGACGAGGTTGTAGTAACCGCCCTCGGTATCAAGAAAGAGCGCAAGGCCCTCGGTTACAACGTGACCGACCTCAAGAGCGAAGAGCTCATGAAGAACAAACAGACCAACGTGGTTAACTCACTGGCCGGTAAAGTTCCCGGTGTGAACGTTACCCAGTCATCAGGTGCTGCAGGTGCTGGTGCTACCATCATCATCCGTGGTGCTAACTCGACCTCTGAAGGCCGCGACAACACTCCTCTGTTCGTAGTTGACGGTATCATCTATGACAACTCGACCACAGTGCTCGGTAACTCGGGCCAGGACGGTGTTACCCGCAACGCCACAACATTTGCTAACCGCGTGATGGATATCAACCCCGAGGACATCGAGTCAATGTCAGTCCTCAAGGGTGCAGCCGCTGCCGCGCTCTATGGTAGCCGCGCTGCCGACGGTGCGATCATCATCACCACCAAGAAGGGTGCCGAGGGTTCGGTACGCGTAGACTACAGCGGCAAGATCTCTACCTCTTGGGCTAACAAGCTCCCCGAGGTACAGAAGCAGTTTGGCCGTGGTACCTACTCTTCTAACGGCGTTTTCAGCGATCAGACTTACGACTCTTGGGGCAAGCCCATCGCAGCAGGCGACAAGATCTATGATAACATCGGAACATTCTTCCAGAATGGTATCATCCTTGACAACAACCTGAGCATCAGCGGCGGTTCTAAGACCAACTCATTCTTCCTGTCACTGTCTAACTTTGACCAGCAGGGTATCGTGCCCCACACCGGTTATGACAAGACTACAATCCGTTTCAACGGTGAGCAGAAGTTTGACCGTCTGACCGTAGGCGCTAACGTCACTTACTCAATCGCCAAGACCGACAAGACCCTGACCTCAGGCGGTCTGTGGGAAGGCTCTAACTCTCCCGTAGGTACAGGTACAATGAACGCGCTGTACTCATGGCCCATCCAGGAGGACATCTCTCACTACCTCAACGAGGACGGCTCTAAGTATCGTCTGTTTGACGGCATCTGGGACCTCGTTAACGACCGTGAGAACCCCTACTGGATCATCAACAAGAACAAGCTGAACGATAAGACCCACCGTTTCACCGGCGCTCTTAACGCACAGTTCCGCATCACCGACTGGTGGGATATCGCTGGCCGCGCAGGTTATGATAACTACACCACCGATGCTTACACTTACATCGCTCCCGGTTCGGTAGCTCGCGAGATGTACCAGAACGGCCGTCTCAGCAAGGCTGACTACCGCTACGAGTACCTGTCAACTAACTTCATGACCAACTTCCACAAGGACTTTGGTGACTGGGATCTCGGCCTGATGCTCGGTACATCTACCGACAACACTAAGCGTCAGAACCAGAACCACTGGGGTTACAACTTCATCACTGCCGGCACCATCAGCTTCTCTAACATCGCTGCCGACAACCAGAAGTTCAAAGACTCTACCAGCCGCAAGCGCATGGTATCGGCATTCGGCGAGTTCCGTGCTTCATGGCGCAACATGCTGTATCTGACCGTTACCGGCCGTAACGACTGGTCTTCAACTCTCCCCGTTGAGAACCGCAGCTACTTCTACCCCTCAGTGAGCGGCTCGTTCGTCTTCACCGAGCTCATGCCTAAGAGCGACATCCTGTCGTTCGGTAAGCTCCGCGCATCATGGGCACGCGTAGGTAAGGATGCTAACGTATATGCAACAATGACTTACCTCGAGAACCCCATGACCTGGAACGGCATGCAGGGTGTGGGTAACCAGTACTTCCAGGGTAACATCGCCCTCAAGCCCGAGATCCAGGACTCTTGGGAAATCGGTGCTGAGCTCCGCTTCCTCAACAACCGCTTAGGCCTCGACTGGACTTACTACCACAGCGAGACTAAGAACCAGATCGCTTCTCCCCGTCTGTCAAATGCTAACGGTTACATCTTCGCTTCGATCAACTCAGGTTCTGTAATCAACAAGGGTATGGAGATCGCCCTCACCGGCAAGCCCGTACAGAGCGCCGACTTTGACTGGGACGTAACCCTCAACCTGTCTTACAACCGCGGTACCCTTGGTGAGTTCCTCAAGGGTGTAGGTATGTTCTACCCCACCGACGCTCAGTTCGGTACTGTTAAGTCAGCTTCTATCCCCAACGGTGGTATCTTCATGGGTCTCGTAGGTTCACGCTACGCTCACGAGGACATGGTTGTCGGCAAGGACGACGACGGCAAGGACATTCTCGCCGAGAACATGAACGGCCGTTACAAAGTAGACCCCAACACCGGTCTCTACAAGTTTGCCGATTCTTCTAACGAGGTTGTTGGCAACCGCGAGCCCAAGCTCATCGGTGGTCTTAACAACACCCTGCGCTTCAAGAACCTCACCCTGTCATTCCTCCTCGACTTCCGCTTCGGTGGCGCCGTTTACAACGGTACCGAGTACTGCCTCGTTGCTAACGGTCTGAGCCCCATCACCACACTCAACAACCGCGAGCACGTGACTGTAACCGGTGTTAACAGTGTAACTGGCGAAGACTTCAACCAGACTTACTATGCCGACCAGGAATATGACATCGCTGGCAGCAAGATCTCTGGCCGCTCAATGATCCAGCGCTACTGGTCTAACTACGCAAGCAACTCTTACAACTTCATCACCGACGTTAACTGGCTGAAGCTCCGCTCTATCACCCTGAGCTACGACTTCACCAGCCTGCTCACCAGCAAGAAGGTTATCAAGCGCCTCTCGGCTAACGTGACCGGTACAAACCTCTTCACCCTGACCAACTACAAGGGTATGGATCCCGAGGTTAGCACCGCTGGCGGTACAGGTGGTTCAGGTGCAACTGGCATCGACTACAACAGCGTACCCGCAGTTTCTAGCTTCACATTCGGCGTTAACGTTACATTCTAATATTTAAAAATACGATTCAATATGAAATTCTCTAAATATTTCTTAGCTTTAGGATGCCTGGCTTCACTGAGCCTGACATCTTGCAACGACTGGCTGGATGTCAACACCGACCCCGACAGTCCTAACAACAAGAGCGCACTCGTAGAGACCCGTCTGCCTTGGATCATGCGTTGGTTCATGTATGAGCACGGTATCGTAAACATGCGCACATCTTGCAACATCGGTGCTATGTACTCAACCACCGGTACCCTGGGTGCTGGCGACTGGGAATTTGGCGGCGGTTCAACCACCACCCCCTACCAGAGCTTCTTCGTTGGTTGCGGTGCTAACCTGCCCGACTTCTACGAGAAAGCACAGAAAGAGGGTTCTACCCACTACATGGCTATCGCCGACATCATCCACGCTTACGGCTTCATGGATATGCTCGACCTCTACGGCGAGATTCCTTACACCGAGGCACTCGGCGCAAGCGCTGTTCCCGCCTACGACAACGGTAAGACCGTGTTCAACGGCTGTATCGCTAAGCTCGACGAGGCTATCGACCTGCTGAGCAAGCCCCAGAACGGTGGCACAGCCCTCAGCAAGGGCGACATGGTGAACGGCGGCGACGCAAGCAAGTGGCTCAAGCTCGCTTACGGTCTCAAGGCTCGTTACCTCAACCGCCTCTCTAAGAAGAGCGACCTGTACGACCCCAAGGAGATCCTCGAGTGCATCTCTAAGGCTGCACAGAACAACACAGAGAACTCAGTGATCGAGTGCTTCAACAGCGGCTCAGACGTTACCGACTACCTCATGGGTGACCCCGTGATGACCAACGGCAACTGGAACTACGCTGCTTATGGCAACGGCCAGCGCATCACTAAGTACCACTACGACCTGCTCACCAACATGCGTGGTGCGGGCGTTAAGGACCCCCGTTTCAACAACATCGTTCCCGCTTCTATGACCAACATCGTAGTGGGTGCCGACGGCAAGGTTCAGTCTTATGACTGGATGTGGTCTAAGGGTGTTGATATCATCAACGACGCCGACGGCCGTCTCGCTGCCGGTGGTGCATTCTCTATCTCGGTTCCCACATGGGCAGCTAGCGACCAGACCATCAGCTACGACATCGACGACGCTGCTGCACGCGCTAAGTTTGCTGCCGAGGCTGCTAAGAACCACAAGGTTGTTACCGATGGCAACACCGTTAAGGTTACCTACGCTAAGGGTGCCATCTACGTGAACAGCACCAACTACGTGCTCGCTGGCGACACCGCTTACGTGAACCTGCGTTCTAACAGTATGCTCACCAACGGTGAGGATCCCAAGAACATCTTCTGGTCAATCAACAACGGCCAGGCTCGTCCCGCAGGCGTTGCTGGTTCAACCGGTAGCTATCAGCTGCTTCCCCAGTCAGACTTCGAACTCATGACCTACCACGAGCTTTGCTTCATCAAGGCTGAGGTTCTGTTCCGTCAGGGAGAAAAGGGTCCCGCCCTCAAGGCTTACCAGGACGGTATCAAGGCTCACATGCAGTACATCAACGAGAAGTGCGCTAAGTATGCTATCCCCAACAACCCCGCACTCGTTCCCATGGACAACGCTGCTATGGATGCATACATGAGCAGTAAGGCAGTTTGCCAGAACGCTAGCGAGCTCACCATGGCCGACATCATGCTCCAGAAGTATGTAGCCGTAGGTTGCAGCTCTGAGATCTACGCCGACATGCGCCGCTTCAACTACAGCGCAGGTAACGTAGGAGACTTCGGTGTTGTATATCCCGGCATGGATCGTCCCGCAATGTTCACCGGCCAGGCAGTACTCACAGGTACTTCTAAGACCGACGTTATGTACTGGCCCCGCCGCTGGCGTCTGCCCGCAACCCTCGAGCTCACTTACAACGAGACTCAGGCTCTCCTCGGCAACAAGCATTGCCTCGACGTGAACATCTGGTGCTACCCCGTATGGTGGGATTGCGCAACAGATGCTGAATATGAGGGTTACATCAAGTAATCGTACTATATTCTAGATACGCTACAACAACAGGGCGCTCCTCGACAACCGGGGGGCGCCCTTCTTATCCCCACCCCCACCCCAAATTAGCTAAAAGGGACGGTTCTTTTTAGCTAAAAACTAACAAAACTAGCTAAAAGGGACGGTTCTTTTTATCTAAAAACAGCATCACCCACCACCGGTGCCGACATCTCCCCCACGCATCTAACGCCACCACAACACCGCCCTCCCCCACGCAGCAAGCTTCCCCCGGGGTCACGACTACACCTATATTATATAGCCACACACAAAGCCCCGAACATGCATTTTACCACCAATTAAGCCAGTAAACCCCTCTAAATTCAAAAAAAAATTGTGAATTATTTTATTATTCAATAAATAACTATTACCTTTGCAAGTCAAAATGCGTCTACAGCATTTATAACAACAAACGAAAAATTAAAAACTAGACATAGAAAATGGCAAAGAAACAAACTGCACCCGCGCGCACCACTCTCGAAGAAGTGAACGATTCACTGACCTCGACAGCGCAAAAACTTGAACAGAACAAGAAGTATATCTTGATGGCCCTGGGATGTGCCCTGGCAGCGATCTTACTGGTGGGAGGTTTCCTGTATGGATACTATTTCCCCAACAAGCAGAAGGCGCTTGACGCCATCGGCAAGGCCGACATCGAGAACCTCGTTAAACAAGACACCATCGGTGCCCTGAAGCAGTATGAGACTGTATTCAAGAGCTATAACAACCAGGAAGCACAGCGTGCAGCATTCAACGCCGCTATCATCCTGTATCAGCAGGGCAAGAACAAAGAGGCTGCCGAGTATCTTGAGAAGTACAGCGCATCAGGCCGTCTCGCCGGTCCCGCCGCACAGTCACTGCTCGGCGACTGCTACGTGAACATGAAGCAGTATGACAAAGCAATCGGTGCCTTTGACAAGGCAATCAAGCTGGCCGACAACAACGAGCTTTACGCTCCCGTGTTCATGACCAAGAAGGCTACCGTGCTCCACGAGCTCAAGAAGTTCGCCGATGAGGCTGCCATCTACCAGGACATCAAGGATAACTATCCCGCCTATGTACAGGCTGCCCAGGTCAACGTGGACAAGTACATCGAGCGCGCCAATGCACTCGCTGGCAAGTAATCAACCGATTTTTACTCCCAACATCAATATGCAGGCAGGACCCGCCACGGGCCCTGCCTTGTTGTTTTCTCCACCCCACCCTGCCAAGCGGCGAAAACACCCGCGAGGTCCAGCGGGGCAATATCGCCACACCGTCCCTTCCCCACAGCAAGTCGGAGGCCAAGCG
>JAZQPG010000156.1:0-27576 GCA_045628365.1 Sodaliphilus sp.
CCCCAGCGGCAGTAGATGCACTTGCGGGCGTCGCAGTACTCGCGCTTGAGCTGCAGCAGCGCCTGCGACATGAGGGCGCTGTCGCTCTTGATGCCGGCGGTGGCAAACGCGGTCACGATGCTGTTCTTCTCGGGTCGCAGCGACTCCAGGAGGGCCACGGCACGGTCGATGTAGTCGTAGTTGCCGTTGATCTCGCCGTAGGCATAGTAGAGCGGGGCGACGGTGTTGATCAGGATGATGTCGATGGAGCTGTCGCTAAGGGCGCGCGAGGCCATGTTGCTCTCCTTGCCCATGCTGTAGTGGGTGGCCCAGTAGCCGGTGAGCTCCACGTTGAACAGTTGGCGCAGTGCCTTCTCGTCCTGTGCCTCGAGCAATGCCTGCATGAGGTTGAAGCCGCCCTCCACATAGTGGGCGAGCAGGGCGATGCGGCGGTAGGGGAAGTTCTGGGGTCGCATGCGGAACAGTTTCCACACCTCTCCCTCCATTGGCGTGAGGCTGAATTTGCCGGCCAGGAAGGCGTATTCGCGCGAGAGCTGTTCGGTGTAACGGTCGGTGGCGGCGTTGCGGCCGCCGAGCATTCCTGCCTGGCCGTAGAGCATGGCCTCGATCTGGAACAGTGAGTCGCTGTGCTTGTGCAGTAGTCTCAGGGGTGTGCGTCGTGCCAGGCGTTCCATGGCGTCGCCGTTGACGCCGAAGCCCAGGTTGCGGGCCAGCGTCACGTAGCACACTTCCTCCCAGTTGCCGTGGGTGGCCTTGTGGAGGTCGGCGATGCGTCCCACCTTGCCGTGCAGGCGCTCGAAGGCGAGGGCCTGGACCCACTCGGTGACCAGCAGGCGGGGGATAGCCGGGAGCTGGGGCGCGCAGGGTAGCTCGGTGGTGGCGTTGAGCAGCGTGTCGATGCTCTCGTTGAAGCGCGGCGACACCTTGAGCACCAGCTGGGGGATGCGCTCGCCGCTGGTGCGGTACACCGGTGCGTCGTCCTTCTCCACGACGTGCAGTATCACGCTGTCATAGGCCTTGTCCTTGTCGTGGCCGTGGCGTCGCCAGTCGGTGGCGCGCACGTGCATCTCCACGTTCCCCACCCAGGTGTGCCCGTCGATCTCGACCTTGGCGTTGAAAAAGTCGGGGCCCTGGTCGGTGTTGAGCAGGCCGGGGTCGAGCACGCGCACACGGCGGCCGTCGTTGGTCACCATGTCCTCGCTGCACCACAGGCGGTGCTGCCACACGTATTGCATCAGCTTCTCCATGAGTCAGTGTGGTGGTTATTTTGTGCTGATTAGTTCCTTAATCTCGTCGATGATGTGACGGTCGGGGCACAGGCGTGGCACCTTGCGCTGTCCGCCCAGTTTGCCGTGCAAGGCGAGCCAGCGGTCAAAGGTTCCGGCGGGCACGGTGCGCACCACCGGCGGTGCCATGAAGATGCCGCCGCTGCGCTTGGCCTCGTAGTCGCTGTTGACACTCTGCAGCGACAGGTCCAGTGCGCGGACGAAGTCGTCGATACTGCCGGGCTCTCGGTCCCACTCCACTAGCCACTCGTGGTGTCCGCGCGAGTGCTGGGTGGCATAGGCCGGGGCGGCGGTGTAGTTGAGCACCCTCGCTCCCGTTGCCTGCTCGGCGCTCGAGACGGCGTGGTCGGCATTGTGCACCATCAGTTCCTCGCCGAAGGCGTTGATGTAGGCGCCCGTGCGCCCGGCGATGGTGATCTTGACGGGGTTGAGCTGTTCCACCCTGACGGTGTCGCCCAGGCGGTATCGCCACAGGCCGTTGCACGCCGTGATGACCAGCTCGTAGCAGCGTCCGGCCTCGATTTCCCATATCGGGTATACCTCGGGGGTGGAGCTGTCGATGTCCTCGACGGGGATGAACTCGTAGAACACGCCGGTGTCGAGCAGCAGCATCATGCCGCGGCTGTCCCATGACGACTGCACGGCAAAGAAGCCCTCGCTGGCGTTGTAGGTCTCGAGAAAGTGCATGCGCGACATGTCGCACATCGCCTCGTATTGTGCCCTGTAAGGCTCAAAGGAGATGCCTCCGTGGAAGAATACCTCCAGGTGGGGCCACACCTCGTGCAGGCACTTGACGCCCTTACGCGCCATTATTTCCTTGATCACGGTGAGGAACCACGACGGCACGCCGCTCAGGTTGGTCACGTCCTCGTTCATGCTGGCCTCGACCAGTGCCGGCAGCTTCTCTTCCCAGTTTTCCATCAGGGCGATGCTCTTGCGCGGCACGCGCAGCAGTCCTGCCAGCGGGTTCATGTACTCGATGAGGTTGGCCGAGAGGTCGCCCACCCTGACGCCGCGCGGCGCACGCACCTCGGTGGCGAAGCTGCCGCCCAGGATCAGCGCCTTGCCGCTGAACAGGCGGCTCTCGGGGTTGAGGTTGAGATAGTGGGCCACCACGTCGCTGGCGCCCTGGTAGTGGTTGCGCTTGAACGACTCGGGGGTGATGGGGATGTACTTGCTCTTGCCGCCCGAGGTGCCCGACGACTGCGCGTAGTTCATCACCACGCCCGGCCACAGCACGTCTTTCTCGCCCTTGATCATGCGCATGACCATGGGGCGGATGTCCTCGTAGGAGTACAGTGGTACGCGCGAGGCAAAGTCGTGGTAGGTGCGGCACGACGAGAACTCGTACTTGCGTCCCAGCTGGGTGAGCGCGGCGCGCTCCACTAGCTTGACGAGTTCGCCCTGCTGCACGCTGTCGGCATAGTCGATATACCTCACTTGTTCTTCAAGGCGGCGCCTGAAGCGCCCCCTGACTAGCGGCGTAAAATCAATCATACCGCAAAGGTAGTGAAATTTTCAGTATTATGGGATAGATATTCCGGATTTTATAGACCGTAAAGCAGTCTATAGCGGCCTATAGTTGTTATAGATTTCTATAGAGGGCTGTTGCGGGCCGTGGGATTATGGGTTGGCCGGCTGGGGGCGGTTGGGGACTTCTGGCTTCCCGGTTGTTCTTCTTGTGGGAAGTGGCACGGACCCCTTAGGAGCAACCGCCGGGTCGACTGGCTTGGTTTGCTGTGGCACTTTCATGCCGGCGTTTTGCTGGGGGTCGTCGGGGTGCGGAGCGGGATGAGCAGTGGCTTCGGCGGCAGGTCGCGTGGATTGTGTTGGCTGGCGGTGGATGTGCTCGGTGTTGCCGGCAGCGTCGTTGTTGCCCTGCATGGGGTCTTCGCCGGGGAATTCTTCCTCGGGCAGGATGTACTCGTCGCCGTTGTAGTACTGGTTGCGCTGGTAGTCACCATAGTTATCGGCGGGCACCTCCTCGTGCTGCTCGCTGTAGGTGTTGTTGAGGGCCTCGTTGGGGCATATCTGCACCACCATGTCCCACAGCTTGTTGAGGTCCAGGCTGCCGAAGGTGGCACACTGGCGCATGGCTGC
Organism: Sodaliphilus sp.; assembly: GCA_045628365.1. Taxonomy (GTDB): domain Bacteria; phylum Bacteroidota; class Bacteroidia; order Bacteroidales; family Muribaculaceae; genus Sodaliphilus. Next base: position 3,387 of record JAZQPG010000156.1, read on the forward strand.
AGCGATGCGGCTCTGGCAGTCGGTGTTGCGGGCAAAGGTGATGATGATGTGTCGCCACGTGGGGTTGCCGGTAAGATACTGCGGGTCGTTGAGCGAGCGGGTGTCGCCCTCCATGATGCACTTGAAGAACTCCTGCCAGCGCTGTGACTTGAGTTGCGACAGTTCCCAGTTGTCGTTAGATGCCAGGTACTGCATGTCGGCCGGTTCGCGGGCGGTGTCGGCGATCGAAGCCTGTGAGTTGCGTTTCTCGTCAAAGGTGTCGCTGATTGCCAGCAGCACGACGAGGGCGGTAGCCATCACGGCGATGGCTACCGTCAGTAGTGTGCTCTTGCGGTCCCACAGGCGCTGGCGCTGCTGCCGTTGTTGCGGGGCCGCTAGTGAGGGCTGTTGGGACGGATGTGACGAGGGGGTGGCGTCAGCAGCCCCTTGCAGTAGCTGCCGTGCCTCCTGAGGCGTGATGATGCCGTCGTGCACCAGCCGCCTCACACGCGATTCCCATCTAGCGTTTCTCTCGTCCATCGTCTCGCCGCTGCGTGGTTGTTACTGGTTGATGAGATTAGAGATAACCAGGGTGCCGCCTTGGTTCTCGATTTTTATCTTGCAGGCACCGTTCCATCCGCGGTCAATGTAGGAGTAGGTGTACCATCCGTCGCCGTTGGGGGTGACGTTGACAATCTGGTACTGCGTGGGGTTGGCCTTGTTGGGGTCCTTCTCGCTCGAGCGGAACATCTGTGTGGCATAGGTGTCGCCGGCGTTCACCTTGGGCGAGCTGAGGAGCACCTGGACCATCTCGGCAGTGCAGTGGCTGGTGATGAACGAGGGATCCTCATACTGCTTGTTGGTGTACATTGTGGTGATGAACTCGATGGCGGGGTCCTTGCCGCCCAGGTTGAACAGGCCATAGTACCATCCCAGTGCCACGAGCGCGATGACGATGAGCACGCCCTCGGCAGCAGTGATGAGTTTCCACATCTGTCCTTTGCCGTTGTTGGGCTTAGGTGTTGCAGGTGTCGGGTGCGGCGCGGCGGGTATCGCGGGCAGCACGGGTGCAGCGGGCGGAGTGGCGGGAACGGGAGGCAGCACGGGCTGTACAACGGGTGCTGTTTGTGGCTGTACGGTCACAGTGTTCTCGGTATACCCTTCCTCGATTGAGGTTCCCTCGAGCAGTGACTCGGTCAGGGCGTCGGCCTCGGCCTGGAGTGCAGAGCGTGTTTCCTCGGCTTCCTGCTCAGTGATGATGCCGGCGTCGAGCAGCGACTGCACGTCTTCTAGTTGTTTGTTAATTTCTTCAAATGTCATTGTTCTACAGTTATTCGTGGGCTAATGCCCCTGGTTTGTTTATATATTCAAACAAAATTCTCGGGATTCGTTTGTCAGCTGTAAATTAGCAGTAAAATAATTGCTTAATGTACAGTTGTTTAGAAGTAGATGGTCCAGTTAAGGCCGTAGATCATCTTGTTGTAGTCTTCGCCGAGGATGTTGATTACCTCATCGGTGAAGACGTTGTGGCCATTAAGATACTTCTTGACAAAAGCGCCAAACTCATAGTGGTGCCTTGTCAATCCCAACTTGGCTTTCCATGCCATTGTGCTGGAGTTGGTCAAGCCTTGGCTGTTGTTGCCTTCCTGAACCCTGTATCCGTAGTCAAACTCGCCGCCCAGGTAAAAACGGGTCTCGTGTCCTGTAGGTATGTTGAACTGCAGTCCCACGGGGATGTTTAACAGGTGGGCTATGGTTGAAAAACTAGTTTGCTCATCGCTTGAGAATGCAAAATCTTCGCTAACGCATGTGTAAGTTGCTCCCACGATAATGTTTGCCACGCTGTTGTGGCGGCCAAACCTTACTTTAAGTCCTCCTGTGTAGCAAAACATTTTGCTTCCAAATTCAAACTCGAAGAGGTCGAGGCCAATGGCTACGCGGTGGTGCCACCACTCCTTGCGCTTGATGGCGGCGATCTCGTCGTTGTAGGCCTTGCGTTCGTCCTTAGCTTTGTTGACGATCGACTGCACGGTCTGCATGGCGTAGTCGCTCTTGGCATAGTTGAACGGTTCGTTCATCTGCTCGTTGGTCGAGAACTTGGAGAGGCTGCGAGCCATCGCCAGTGCTATTTTGTCCGATGTGGGCCCATAGAGGGGGTTGTCGGGTGTGAGCGATGCCAGGAAGCTCTGCATTCCACTCAGGTCGCTGTCACCCAGCGAGCTGAAGCGCTTGTAGTTGAGACATGTCTGGTAGTCGGCTTGCATGTTGTCGGGCAGTCTCTTGATGCGGCGTGCTGTCTCGAAGCACTGCAGCGCGTGCTCGAAGTCGTCGTTGTTAAAGTACTCGTCGGCGTGGATGAGGTTGAGGTGGTAGTTGACCTCGCTGTTGTGGGGCGAGTTGGGGTAGAGTGCCAGGTAGTTCTCGTAGGCCTCCTTAGAGGGGTTCTGCTGCAGCACCTTCCAGTCATCTTCCTGCTTGTAGCTGTCGATGATTTCCTTAGCCTCGGCGGCGTGGGTCTTGTACTTGGTGGTCGCCATGTAGTTCTCCACGGCGGTCCTGTTGCGGTTGGCGCTGGCCTGTCTCCACCTGCGGTTGTCCTCGATGCGGTTGCGCACGTCGGGGCAGAGCGGGCTTTTGGGGTAGTCGTTGAGGAACTCGTTGAGAGCCTCGTCGGTACCGATGTTGCACGCGTTGTTATAGTTGTTGCGCTCGGCGTTGATCTTTGCCTGGATCATCATGTTGCAGGTTCCCAGGAGTTCCAGTGCCTTGGCGTTGTTGGGCGCTACGGTCACGACCTGGTTGAGCAAGTCCTTGGCTCGGTCGTAGTTACCTCTGTCGATAAGCTCCTGGGCCAGTTCGAGGTTGGCGTCCACGTTGACCTTGCTTGTCGATGTTGTTGATGTTGATGTCGTCGTTTTTTTCTTTGCCTCGGCGGGCATGGGGTTGACACACATCGCCAGGGCACACAGTGCTACTGCAATTTTGATAAGTTTCATTCCTGCTTAAGTTATAAAATAATGTTGTTCTTATGTCTAGAAGACCTCTCGGGGTAAGGAAGGACAGAAATTAAAAGAAATTAAAACTAAAGTTCAAGTCGTCTTTTTTATGTCCTTATGTTTAATGAGAAATAAGTCATTCTAATTTCTGAAAATTTTTATCAGCGTCATCAGCGAGTTCGGCGTGAGGCGGTTAGTTGCGTCCCTTGCTTTTCCAGTCGCTGGGAGGCGCGGGGTCAAACGTCTCCTTGACCTTCACGTCAAACTTGAGCGACACGCCCTTGTAGTTGGTGAACTTGCCGGCATAGGAGCCGCTGCTCGACACCGTGCCCACGTATCGGCCCACGTATCGGCCGTCTTCCATGTAGGACGAGAGCACGAGGCTGCCGCTGCCCGGGTCATAGCTGTCGACGGTGACCTTGCGGCGCTGGCGGCTGCTGTGTCCTGCCGAGAACGACAGTGTACCCTCGCCGTTCCACACCGAGATGTGGAAGTCGTGGCTCACGTCCTGCGTGCCGCTCATGTAGGCGCCCTTGTTCATAAAGTCCACGCTGCGGTAGTCGCTGGGCTCGGCGGGAGCGGCCTCGGTTGCGGGAGCGGCTGCGGGCGGGTTGGCGTTGGTGCCGGGCTGCGTGGGTGTCGTCGCGGTGGCTATTTGGACCTGAGGAACCGGTTCCTGGTGTGACGGCATCAGCACGATGGCAGCCACGACCGCCAGCACGGCGGCGATGATCCCCATGATGATGGCGGTCTTTTTGCCGTTGTTAGCCGAGTCCTGGACTGCAGCGCCTTGTGGTGCCGGAGCCACGTTGGTGCTTTCGGTTGCCTGGGCCATCACCTGTGCCTTGAGACGTGCCGCCTCGTCGCTGGTGATAGCACCTTGCTTGAGCAGGTCCTGTATGTCCTTAAGTTGTTGTAACGTGTTATTACTCATTGTCTTGTTTTAGTTGTTGGTTGAAGCTGCGGGTGCGGGTGCTGCCTTATGCTGGCTGGGGCGCGGTGTGCCGTTGACGATTGCTGTTACCTCCTCTTTGAGGGTGGGAACGTTGAGTGAACCGTTCTTAGACAGTTCCTTGATAGCAATAGCGATGGGCATCCTCTTGTCGGGGTGGTTCTTGAGGGCGTTCATCACGTAGTCCCAGTCGGGGTTGCCCGAGTTGCTGTATGCGGGGTTCTCGAGCAGACCTGTTGCGTCGCCCACCTTGAGCATCTTGAAGAAGCGCTGCCACTCGGGAGCTGTGAGACCGTCGAAGTCCTGCTCGTTCCATACGTTGTTAGCAAGGTACTGGCGGTCGGGGTTGCTGTTGTCGGTTTGAGCCTGGTTGTCGGGAGTCATGTCGCCCTGTTCGTTAACCTCGTCGTTCTCGATGCCGCCTCCTTGTGTGCCACCGGTCTCTACTATCGCTTTCTCTTCGGGAGCGCTGTAGGGCCAGATGTTGCCGTCGCCCACGACGTGCACGATGGTGGCTATCAGCAGGTAGGCCAGTACGCATGCCACGGCAGCGAGTCCGCCCTTGATCAGGGTTGCGTTCTTGTTGTCACTGTTGCCGCTGTTGTCATCGTCGCTGAAGTTCACGCGCTGTGTGCTGCCAGATGTTGAGCTGCCGGCCGAAGCTGCGCGGCGTCCCAGGGTCATCTCGTTGTTGGCCATGAGCAGGCGGTAGAGGGGGTCGGTGGTGGCAGAGCTTTCTTTTATTGCTTTGACGCATTCGGCCATCACCTGCGTTTTTAGAAGCTTAGCCTCGTCGCTGGTGATAGCACCTTGCTTAAGCAGGTCCTGTATGTCCTTAAGTTGTTGTAACGTGTTATTACTCATTGTTGTTGTCTTAGTTGTGGGTTGAAGCTGCCGTTGCAGTCATGCGCTTCTTGAGTTGTGCAACATCGCTGGCGTAGGCCCCCTTTTGCATAAGGAACTTCAGGTCGTTAGGGATGTTGTCAAGATGCTGGATGCTGGGGTCGTCCTTATTAACCCTATTATATATTTTATAATAGGTCATACTCTTGATTTCGCCGGTAATAGCACTTACAACCTCCTGCTTTAAGCCGCCTGCAGCGGTGGCCCATTTCTCGGCTTTCTCGAGAATGCCATAAACCTCGGCGTTGTATTTGCCGTAGTTCGCGAGCAGTGGCATGTAGATGGCTTCAACAGACTTGAAGTCCTCGGTGCTGTGTCCCAGCGATGCCCAGTACCGTGCGGTCTCGATGCATTCCTTGATATTTGCTTCGTCATATTTCACCTGGAGAGGGAAAATAAAGCAGGTTTTGTAGATGTTGGCATCAAGTTTTGCCGCCATCTCCACCATTTCGTTTTCCGGTCTCTCATCTTCGTCCTTGGCAGCCACGGCCACGTCAGCTTTCTTGGCGGGTGCCGTTTTGGGCTGTGGGGCTTGTGGTTTTGTGGTGATGGCTTGCTGTATCTTCGCGTTGCATATTCCTATTAGTTCTATTGCCTTGGCATTGTCAGGCGCTACTGTCACAACCTGGTTTAGCAGGTCCTTTGCACGGCTGTAGTTGCCCCTGTTGACGAGCTCCTGGGCAAGCTCGAGGTTGGCTTCAACATTGATGTTACTTGTCTTCTTTGAAGTCGTTCCTCTCTTGACCTGAGCCGGCACGGGGGTGATGCTCATGCACAGGGCACACACTGCTATGATAATCTTGGCAAGCCTCATCATGATGTTGTGATGCTATTATCTACGCTTCTTTTTGTTGTTGTCTGGAGGGAAGGGAACTGATATTTGGTTTCCGCCTTGATGTTGTGTAGTCATAGCATTGCTGGCAGAAGTCTGAGTTGCGCCGTTGGCGCTATGCTCCTCAGATGTGGCTTCCGGCTGTTCTGTGACAGCGGGTTTAGCGGGAGCGGTCATGCGCTTCTTGAGTTGTGCAACATCGCTGGCGTAGGCCCCCTTTTGCATAAGGAACTTCAGGTCGTTAAGGATGTTGTCAAGATGCTGGATACTGGGGTCGTCCTTATTAACCCTATTATATATTTTATAATAGGTCATACTCTTGATTTCGCCGGTAATAGCACTTACAACCTCCTGCTTTAAGCCGCCTGCAGCGGTGGCCCATTTTTCGGCTTTCTCGATAATGCCATAAACCTCGGCGTTGTATTTGCCGTAGTTCTTAAGCAGAGGCATGTAGATGGGCTCGTAGAACTTGTAGTCCTCGCTGCTGTGTCCCAGCGACTTCCAGTACTGAGCGGTCTTGATGCTTTCCTCGATTCGGGTTTCGTTATACTTCGACTGGAGAGGATAGGCAAAGCAAGTTTTATAGATGTTGGCATCAAGTTTTGCTGCCATCTCCACCATTTCGGCTTTCATACCTTCATACTCGGCCTTTGCTTGGTTGGCTGCGGCTACTTGTCTTGCAGCATCTGTCATAGCCTTGTTTGCTCTTTTTTTGTAAAATTCTACGCTGTCTTGAAGGGCTTTTAGTTCCTTGGGAGCAACCAGGGTTGATTTGAGGCTCTCGTTCTCGTTACCCAATCTTGCTATTTCCTTTGTCTGGAGGTCAATGGTCTTGTTAGCCTCTTTGAGCTCAAGCTCAAGCTGTTTGTTTTCTTTCTCCAAGTCGTTTTTCTCAATGGCCAGCTTTTGTATTCTGTCCACAAGATCACCGCCGCCGTTAGCGTCCTGGGCCCATGCACAGGCTGAGCCCAGGAACATTGCAAGAGATACTATTATTGCTTTTTTCATTTTGTAGTAGTGTTTAGAAATCAACTTCATTTAAAGTTCTTGCCGCTTCTTGTTTAGACTCGGCCTTGGATTCCTCCTTGCCGTGGTGGCCGCTGTCGTCGTTGGCAATCTTATCGGCAAAGTAGCTCAGAGCATTGCTCTTGGCCGACTCGAGCGAGCCCAGCGCGCTCGAGATACCCGAGTGGCTGCCCAGCTTGCTGGTGTAGGCCGACGCGGCGCTGCGTGCCGAGTTGTAGTCAGCGATGAAGGCGTCATACGAGCGGTAGCTCTTGTAGCTGCTGGCAACATGCTTGATGCGGCTCTCGATGCCGCTGGCATAGCTGTTGCGTGCCTTGCTGGCAGCCTCGCTGATGGCGCTCATGAGCGCCTTGTTGTTGGTGGGCGGTGCGTGCTTGTAGGCGTTGACCTTTGACTCAATGGACTTCACGGCATCGGCGCTGGAGCAAGAGCCCGCGCTGCGCACGGCGCTCCATGCCGCCTGGCAGTCGCTGGCGGTCTTGATAACGTACTTGCAGTCGTCGGCAAGCTTGTCGTTGCCTTTGCCTGCCATCGAGAGCAGTTGCTGAGCCTCGTTCTTGAGTTGGCTCATCTCGCCCTCGGGCCAGCTGCTCTTGCTGAAGAAGCCCCGGCCATGCTCGGTGAAGAAGGGCGCGAAGCCCTCAAACACCTTTTTCATCGCTTCCTTCTTGTCCTTCTCGTCATAGATGGGCTTGCCGTCGGTGGTCTTGATGAACGCCTCGGTGCGAATCACGTCAAGGATGTTGTTGAAGGTCTTGCGAGCCTTGGCATAGTCGAGCTTCTTGTCGCCGAACTGCTTGCAGGCCTCTTCTACCTGTGCGTTGATATTGTCGGGCGTGATGCGTGTCTGCTCGCTGATGCTCACTCCTCGCGAGAAAGCGAAGACCGAGCCCAGGATAGCCACGACAACGGCGACAATAAGCGCAATTTTATAGGACGTTTTCATAAATTACAGAGAATATAGAAAATTTAATCCTTAATTGTGTTGGACTTGGGAGCAGGTGTTGGTGCGGGGTCAGCCTTGGGAGCAGGCTTGGAAGCCGCTTTGGGGCCAGCCTTGGGAGCAGGTGCTGGTGTGGGGCCAGCCTTGGGAGCCGCATTGGTAGCGTCAGCCTTGGGACCTGCCTTGGGGCCTGCCTTGGGGCCTGCTTGTGCAGGGTTGTTTTGCTGTGATGCAGGAGCGGCTGCTGCTTTCTTCTGGTTGTGGCGCTGTGTGCCGTTGACGATTGCCATTACCTCCTCATTGAGAGCGGGAACGTTGAGAGAACCGCTCTTAGAAGCCTCCTTGATAGCAATAGCGATGGCCATCTTCTTGTCAGGGTTGTTCTTGAGGGCGTTCATCACGTAGTCCCAGTCGGGGTTACCCGAGTTGCTGTATGCGGGGTTCTCGAGCAGACCTGTTGTGTCGCCCACCTTGAGCATCTTGAAGAAGCGCTGCCACTCGGGAGCAGTGAGGCCAGCGAAGTCCTCTTCGTTCCAGGTGCTGTTAGCAAGATACTGGCGGTCGGGGTCGCCCTGAGCCTGGTTGTCGGGGGTCATGTCGCGCTGCTCGTTAACACCTGTGTTCTCGGTGTTGTCATCCTGGGTTCCCTTGGTCATTTCTACCGTGGCTTTCTCTTCGGGAGCGCTGTAGGGCCAGATGTTGCCGTCGCCCACGAGGCGCACGATGGTGGCTACCAGCAGATAGGCCAGTACGCATGCCACGGCAGCGAGTCCGCCCTTGATCAGGGTTGCGTTCTTGTTGTCACTGTTGCCGCTGTTGCCATCGTCGCTGAAGTTCACGCGCTGTGTGTTGCCTGATGTTGAGCTGCCGGCCGAAGCTGCGCGGCGTCCCAGGGTCATCTCGTTGTTGGCCATGAGCAGGCGGTAGAGGGGGTCGGTGGTGGCTACCTGCACGGTGCCGCGCACGGGGTTGCCGTTGTTGTCATAGACGGTGAGCTTGATGCTGCCGTCGCGTCCCTTGAGCTGCACGGTGATGGGTGCGTGAGTGCTCATCTGCTGCTCGGTGAGGGTTACCTCGGCGGTCTCGAAGCCTGTAGCGGCGATGGTGAGCTTGAACACGGTGGTTCCGGCCTCGAAGATGATGCCCTTCTTGTCGCTGTAGCTGGCGGTGTGGCCGTTGAGGGTGTAGGTGAAGTTGGGGATTGAACGTCCCTGGTCGTCGACACATCTCATCTTGATGCCGCGGCGCCAGCTGATGCCTGCCTCGGTAGCGCTCTTGATGCGTATTGCCGAGCCGTTGTAGGTGATGAAGCGGGTGTTCTTGCCATCGATGAACGATGATACCTCCTCGCTGGCATATCCCGGGCGAGAGTAGGTGATCACGAGGGTGTCCTTGTTGATGAAGGTGTTCTTGTTGACCCTCACGCCCTCGGGCAGTGGCTCGAGGCGGTAAGTGGCGCGCAGGGGCGCGGTGATGTGCTTATAGGTGGGGTCGCTGATTGCCACCGGTGTCGATGTCTGGGGCACGGCGAAGAGCTTGGCGAGGTTTTTGTACTCGGGCTGCTGTGTGAACTCGAGGATCTGTGCCAGCTCGGTGTCGTTGGTGTAGTAGCGGTATCCCTTGAGGGGGTTGATGCCGGCAGCGGGAGCTGCGGGCGCGGGTGTGTTGTCAACCACGAGGTGCTGCTTGAGGTTAGCGACGATAGAGTCGATGCGGGGGTCGCCCTGTGCCTGTGCATATCCGGGGATGAGCACTGTGGCGAGCTGGTTGAGGGCGTTGACCATAGCCAGACCGCTTGCTACTGCCTTGTTGCCGGTGAACACGGTGACCATGAGTCGGCCGTTGCGCATGTCGCCGGGCGAGGGTACCACGACTGCATAGTAGTTGCCCTGGCGGTTCTTCCAGTAGGCGTACAGGCGGGGAACGGTGAACCAGCGTGCATCGCGGGGATCGCTGATGCTGCGCATCCACTCGTCCTCGGCGGTGTGCAGTGCGGGGTTAAACGGTGTGGGGTAGGTGTAGACGGTCTTGGTATCGTTGTCGATTTGACCTTTGAGTGAAATTTTGATGATATCGTTGTTCATAGCTGTAATTATTTACGGAATTTGTCCCAGAAGCTGCCACGGGCATGGGTCTTGGTTAATAACTTGTCGATGACCTTGTTGGTGTCGCGGGGGTCAAACTCGCACAGGTTCTGCGCGAAGGTGTTGCCCACCGAGAAGGATAGGATTACCGGCTCGCTCACGCCCGATCCCTTGCAGTTGTTGCACAGGGCGTTCCAGAACGAGGGCAGCTCCTGCTGCACGTACTCGGCTGCCATGCGGGGACGGTCCTCGGGGTGGCAGTCGATCTTGTCACACTTGGTGACCAGCACATAGACTCCTACGGTCTTCTTGCGGAACACGTTCTGGTTCTTGAGGTAGCCCATCATGTTGTCCAGATAGTCGCCCATGCGCAGTCCTTCCCACTCGCGCAGGTGTGCTCCGTACTCGACCACGAAGAAGTGTATCTTGTTGTTGCGGTTGTCGTTGAGGTAGTTGAGCGTGGTGTTGAGCGCGGCCTCGTTCTCCTCCTCGAGGAAGAGCCCGTTCTGCTTGAAGTAAGCGCCGCGGAAGAGCTCGCCGGCGAGGTCCACGAGGGTGATGCGGTGGGGCTTGTCCTTGCTGTCGCGCAGCTCCATCACCATCTCCTGGATGTTGCCCACGGCGGTACTGTCGGGGAAGGTGCAGAAACCGTGTGTGCCGAAGATGTTGCTCAGGCGCACCATGTAGTCATATCCCGAGCAGCCGGTGATGGCCTCGTAGATGCCCTGGCTGCGCACGCTGCTGATGACCGAACCCAGCGCGCAGGTCTTGCCCGAGCCGGGAGTGCCCCAGAAGTATACCTCGGTGGTGTCGCCCTGCAGCTGTGCCGGCGGGGTCTTGGTGGGAAGCTCTGACGGCATGACGAACTGCATGATGGCGTCGGTGCGCTCCTCGCCCATGATGTAGGCGATGTCGTCGCGGGTGACCACGTTGTTCTGCACGGCGCGCTGTATGTCGTCGGCGCTGAAGGCGTTGGGGTCAAGCGAGAGGTCGCGCAGGTACTGTTCGCGTCCGGCGGCAGCCAGGATGCGCTGGTTGGCCTCGCCGGCATGACGTCCGTCGGGGTACTGCGACAGGTACATCTCGAAGCGGTTGTCGTCGCTGATCGAGCACGCGTAGTCCCATGCCTGGTCGTCCTTGAGGTCGCTGATGTGGGCCAGTGCCTCCATGTCGTGCTTGCCGGGGTTGAGCATCATGTAGGACTCATAGTCGCTGATGGTGTTGCGCCTCAGGGCCTCGAGCCAGGGGATGTCGTTCAGCATGTCGCGGCACTGCGCGGCGTATGTTCCGTCGGGGAACTCGTCCAGATAGTTCTTGAGCTCCACCTCGTTGAGGTTGATCTGTGCGTTGGACCACATGTTGTTCTCCAGGAACGCGAGCGTCTGTCTCGCCTCGTCGCGGTGCAGGCCACTGGGGTACTGCTCCATGTATTCCCTGTAAGCTCTGGGGGTGTTAACGGCAAACGCGCCAGCCCAAGCCTCGTTGTCCTGTTGCTCGGCCTCGGCCTTCTTGGCGGCGAGTTCGGCGGCCCGCTGGGCCTCCTCGGCTTCTCTGGCCGCCCGTGCAGCGGCTTCCTTGGCTTCCATTTCGGCCTTCATGGCCGCTTCCCTGGCCTTGGTGTCGCTTTGTCGCGCAGCGAGTTCTCGGGCGAGAGCCAGTCCCTTGTCGGCGTTCATACCACCGGCGACAAGGTTGGTCAGCGAGGTCTCTCCCTTCTCGATGAGCGACACCAGAGTGCCCAGGGGCAGGGTGTTCGCCAGGTTTATAATCTTAGCTTCTCTTTCAGTCATTTTGAAGTATTATTGATGACACATAATGTTGTTTTTTGTATTCGCTCTGATTTGTCACTCGTACTTGGCCGTACCCACGCGGCTGCCGCCGTGGTTGCTGCCGCTCTCGACGGCTGCGAGGCTCCTGCGGGTGATGAACCACGGGAAGAGCATCACGGCAAAGCATGCCAGCGACACGATCACCGCGATGGGCGACGGTGCGCTGAACGACTGGTAGCGGCTGGTGACCTTAGACACCGATGCCTGGAAGGCGGGGTACTCAAATGGCTTGCCGGGGTCGCCCTTGAAGGCGAGCTGTGACAGCTCCACGTAGTTGTCGAGCCAGTCCTTGACGGTCTTGTCCACGGTGCTCACGTTGGAGGGGGTGAACAGGTTCCACACGTTCACTTCGCGCGCCTTGTCGAGCCACTCGTGGCGTGCCTTGACGATTTCCTCGCCCTGCTTGGGCAGCAGCTTGCCGCGGAGGTTGGCCGTGAGGGTCTTGATCTTGTCGGCGTCAGTGCCGCCGGCAGCGCCCTCGAGACACTCCTTGTAGGTGGCGTCGTGGCTCGCCGCGATGGTCTGCAGGCTGGCTGCATAACCCGAGACGCGGCCGTCGACATATGTCTTGTAGGCATCGTCGAGCTTGAGCGCGGCGTCATAGGTGGCGGTCATCTGCTTGGCAATCTCTTGCTGGTCCTCGATAGCCATCACGAAGTTGGTGAACGGGAACGCTGCCGAGAGAAAGGCAACCATGATGATGAAGCCAAAGGTGTACTGCCCCACGTTGCCGATGTTTTTCCAACGGGTGGCCTTGGAGATACACATCACTGTCACGCACAGCAGCACGATTGCCACCAGTGACAGCGACAGGACAAGCGGCAACAGCATGTCGCCGCCGCGCCAGTACACCAGTCCCATGAACGTGATGTAAGAAAACACCAGGAGAACCATGATGCTCAGCACTGCCGCCAAACTGAATTTACTATTTTCCATATCGGGATTTAAAATATTTTTCCGTAAGCCTTTTGTTGTTGTTTGCCCTTGGGCGCGGACATAGCGCGCACACAAAGCGCAAAGATACTAAAAATCCCTGTATTAACCGAACATTTCGCGTGATAAATTGCGCGCATGCGTTCTTTTAGGTTTTTTAAACACTTCGGAGTGCATAAATGCACCTTTGCATGCAGGAATATAAAAAAATATTAGTACCTTTGCAAGTTGAACACAACCTCTGACGTGCCGGGCCTGCCGTTTGGCGGCGGGACGTGCCGGGAGGTTTAAAACCAGATGTGGATATGAAAAAAGTACTTGCTTTCATTGCTTCGGCCAGGGTGGCCGCTGCTGTGGCCTGTGTCGGAGTGGCATCAGTGTGCATGCCTGGTGGCCAGGCGTTTGCTCAACAGCAAAGCGAACAGCTACAGTCGGGTAAGGTGGTGTGCGAACCCCAGGAGACTTTCAACAGTGCCAATGGCGACATGGGGTATGTTGCCACCCGCGTGGACGGGACCGAACGCCTGCGCTTGGGCTTCTATATCCAGGCCGACGACAACGCCTCGGCGCTGGCGACAATGCTCAGGAGTGGCAAGAAAATCATGATCAGTTCACAGGGCCTGGAGATATTCAGCGTGGGCGTGGCCGAGACCCGCAAGCTGCGTGGCACCATCGAGGTGATGCTCGAGGAAAAGGAGATTGGCGCCGAGGAAGTTGCGCTGCTCGTTGCCACTACCGACAAGAACCTGGTGCTCAGTGCCGAAGGATGCGTGCCGGTGGTGTTCACCGCCAAGCAGGACACCCCCTTTGCCAGCCTGGCACCCCTGTCGGTGCTCACCGTGGTGCAGGTGCAGGAACGCGTCGCTGACCAGCCTGCCCAGCCCGCCGTGGAGGAGAGGCCCGCCGCACCCGTGCAGCCCAAGCATGTAAACCTCAAGGTGCCCATCCGCCAGGTTGCCGACCTGCCCGGCACCGAGTTCAACATCAAGAACGAGAACGGCCTGTTCAAGGTGCGCGGCACACACATCCAGCCCGCACAGAATCCCAGCGGCAACATGCTGAGCGTGCAGCAGTCGATCATGCGCACCAAGGAGTGCAAGACCGCGGCCTTCAACATGACCAGCGGCGGCCTGTACATCTACAAGAACAACGGATACTGCACCACTGCCGGCCTGCCCAAGGCAATGGTCGACATCATCAAGTCGTTCAACACCCCCAACACTAACATCAGCGAGGTGGCGTTGACCGAGAATAACCTGTGGGTAATCATCTACGAGAAAAGTGGTTACAAGGCTAGCGCCAAGCTGCCCAAGGCTATGCTCAACCAGATGAACGAGTGCAACGCCAAGAAGCAGCACTTCAAGAGTGTGGTCATGACCGACGACGGCTCGTGGGCCATCGTCACCAACAAGGGATACTGGGCCGAGGGCGACGCCCTCAAGGCGTTCCTGGAGGCGGCAGCTAAGCGCAGCGGCTCCATCCAGCAAGTGCACGTCACAGCCGGCGGCGCCATGCTCGCCATCTGCAAGAACGGCATCGAGTGCTTCAACGTCCCCACCCAGCTCGTGCCCGTGCTCAAGACGCTGGAGTTTGAACCCAAGGTCATCAAGTTTACCGACGACGGACGCTACATCATCACCGATGGCAAGTCCAAGGTCGAGTACTACCTGTGACCCGACCACAAGAACATGACTATCAGGCAACGGGATTGCCCCAGAGGTGCTATTGCCTGGTAGTTACACACAAGAACGTAATGTTATAAAATAGACTATAATCAAAATGATGAAAAAGACATTTTTGACAGCATTGGCAGCTGTGGCTACAGTTGCATCGGGCATGGCAGCCGAGAAGGTTGAGCCCATCAGTTTCGGAGATTTCGACCAGTGGGTCACACGCAACATTAAGGAGTCGGCCGTGATAGGCGGCAACACCAAGACCATCTACGCCATTGGCCCCACCAAGACCCTCAACGTGGCTAAGGCCTACGAGCCCGAGGGTGGCTCGCCCTGGGCAACCAGTAACGTGTTTGCCAAGGTGATGGGCGTGGTGAAGACCAGCAACGCCGTCTTCCCCGACACACACGGTAGCGGCAAGTGTGCTAAGCTCACCACCATGCTCGAGCACGTGCAGGCAGTGGGTATCATCAACATGGACGTGCTGGTAAACGGCAGTATCTTCCTGGGCCGCCTCTTCGAGCCCGTGTCGAGCACCAAGAACCCCTACAGCAAGATGGAGATGGGTATCCCCTTCACCGAGCGCCCCGCCTACCTACAGTTTGACTACAAGCTCAACGCCCCCGCCGGCAACCGCATCCAGGCAACCGGCTTTGGCGCGCAGAAGACCATCGCCGGCCGCGACTATGCCGAGGTGTTCATCCTCTTGCAGCGCCGCTGGGAGGACGAGCAGGGCAACCTCCACGCAGCACGCGTGGGCACCGGCCGTGAGCGCCTGGGCACCACCACTGCCAACTGGGTTAGCAAGCATCGCATCCCCGTGTGGTATGGCGACATCACCAAGCACGAAGGCTACCAGAGCTACATGGGCCTCATCGACCGTACCCGCCCCTACTATGCACGCAACAGCAAGGGCAAGATGGTCCCCGTCATCGAGGAAGAATGGGATGACGCTAATGCAACTCCCACCCACATGCTTATCATGGCGTCAAGCGGCTGTGGCACAGCCTATGTAGGCACCATCGGCATGACCCTGTGGGTCGACAACATGGCTCTCGTCTACGAGTAACCCGTCAATCCCCCAGCACACAACCGCCTAACGGTTCCACACAACACAACTACACAACACAACTACACAACACGAGCCCCCTCAGGTCACCACACCCCAGGGGGCTCACTGTTTCCGGATCTGTCTACCTGTAATTTCTTATAACCCCAGAAATCAAAAGATATTTTAGAAAAATAATGAACAGAAAAAGACGAGTGTCAATACTGAGATTAACAGCGAAGCCAGGACAAAAATCAGTGTATATTTTTGTTGCCTTTTTTCCTGCTCTGCTTGTTCTTTTTTATAAGCATAAAAGGCTTGTGGGTCTTTTTTCAGCATCTCCATTTCGAGCTTGTGCTGGAGGGTTTCTTCGGTTTCGACCTCAACTTCTTCACCGTTATCTGTCAAGTTGTTATCAGCAGGTTTCTCTTCTTTAGTTATTGTAATGGGGCTGGTAGAAATGGAAATTGTGACAGGCTTGTCAAGGTAATCCATTGCCGAAGAAAACATAGATCCCAAGAGTGACTTGCGGTGTTTTTTCTCTTCACCACAATCTTTTTCCTTTTTCTTTCCTTCTTTCTTTTCCTTAGATTTTTCTTTTTCTTTGCTTTTCTTGTCTGAAGATTTGGTCTTATCTTTTGGCTGGCTGTTTTTCAAAGGTTTGCCGAACCGGTCGTATTTGTCGGGCCACATCTTGTTTAGGTAATGACCTTGGTAAGTTTTTTCAACGTCAATGTCATTACCCATATAATGGATGGTAACGTCATCTCCGCGCCGATCTTTGTAGTTGCACGCTTCATGTCGGTCAATGTTTTTAGCCACTTCTTCGTGAGACCGGCCTCCGTATTTGTTCAGGTCTGAATCAAAACTTCTAAAGAAATATCCCATATATATGTGTTGTTGTGCCTTTAGTGAGGGCTGGTAAAGGCTGTTGTTAGGTTTATGATTGCAAGGACTGCCCCCTCGCTGCCGGTGAGCTGTTGCCGGTGATAGGCAGGTGTCAACGGTGTGAGTTCCCTGCGACTTGTTGTTTTTACTAAATGCAAATTTAGGTGTTATTGGCAACAAAACCGCCTTCCATTCCTTCCATGTCACCGTCCATATCGTCCATCTTGTCCATTTGGCCATGTGAGGGGCGAATATCTCGTTTATTTTTCCTAAATTTGCAATGCCAATTAGTGGAACATGGCTCAACGCCTCCCGAATATTACGTTTTCATCAGAATAGAACAAATGCGTTTACCCGAAGATATAACCAAATTGCTCCTCGATAAATCGGGGTTCAAAATCAGCACGCCTTCTTTGGGCGACAAACTGAGTGACTCGATTTTTAATGCCACTGGTGAGCGATTGGGTGCAAACACTATAAAAAGGTTGTTGGGGTTTTTCTCTGACTCCCACGTGCCCCACCGCTACACGCTGGACGTGATAGCGCATTACCTGGGCTATGACAACTACGGCGACCTGGAGCGAAAAGTGCCCAAACCGGGTTCTAGGGTCATGGGGGAGTTCACGCGTGAACTTGTGCCGGAGGCGTTGCCTCTGGGCGCCGTCGTCACGATTGCTTATGCCGGAGGAAGGGAACTGTCGCTGCGCTATAACGGTGGCGAGTTGTTCTCGGTTGTCTCTCACGAGAGCGGCCACTTGCAAAAGGGCGACGTGCTTAAGATACGGCTGATCAAGGACGGGCTTCCTCTCGTGGCGTCCGAGCTATTGCGAGACGGCAAGCCCCTTGGCGCCTATCTTGCCGGTGAGCGGGATGGCATCAAGATCCTGGATGTGCTGTAGCCCCACGAGTCCCCATCCCGTGTAGATATCCAGGGTTATAACCCTCACAAAACTAAATAATTAATTTGTGCCCGTGTAAGAAAGGAATTGTCCGAAATTAAGAGAAATTTATGCATAGGGTGTCACTAAGCAAGTAATTTGTCTTGATTTTGGATAATTTCTTTTCCCTCCCTTTTTGCCGTAACTATTCGCCATGGAATGCCCCGCGCGGATCTCACGTTTTTTTAAATTGAGAGTGTATTAACAATGAGAGGCTGACAGCCGACACTCACAAAGCTGTGTTCCCTGTGGGGTGAAAAACAGAGTGGGGTGGGAGGGGGGTTAGAAGATGCCCTTGAGGAGGGTCATGATGTTGAAGTTGCGGGTCTTGTTGCTCAGCAGGTTCTCGATCTCGATGACCTCGTTGCTGGCGCCCAGTTTGCGTGCCAGGGGCAGCAGTGATGTGAGCAGCTGCTCAGCAGCTGCTCGGCGGTTGATGAGGCGCATCAGTGCTCGTGCCAGGCCTATGGAGAGCGTGAGGTCGCGCATGCCCAGGGGCTCGTTGAGTTTCTTCTGGTAGCGCAGGGCCTTGGTGTAGTATTTCACGGCGTTGCGTCCGTTGCCCATCTGCAGCATTATCTCGCCTTCCTTGCGCAGGGAGTCGACGAGTTCGTTGAGCGCTTGGCGTGTTTCGCTCTCGGTGCCTCGCTCTGAGAGTTTCAGCGTGTTGGCGTCGATGATGGCCTGGTAGTGTGCCAGGACGTTCATCTGCTTGGTGCGGGATGAGATGATGTCGGTCGATGCGTCCACGGCATATAGGAGCATGGCCGAGAAGCGCTGTTCGTTTTTCTTGCACAGTCGTTCGAGCAGTTGCTGTGCCTTGGTCAGTTCCTTGGATGCTCGGCTGTTGTCTCCGGTGGCGTTATGCACCATGGCCAGGTTGTAGAGAATGGCCACGAGCAGTGCCATGAAGTCCTCGCTTTTCTTGCCCTTGATCGATGCAAGCTGCTGCAGGGCGTTCTCGGCGCTTCCCAGTGCGAGAGCCCATGACTCGTCGGCGATGAGCAGTGTCATGCGCATCACCCACAGCCACGTGTTGTAGAGCGGCGGCATGGCGGGTGACGTCTCGTCGTCGTAGAGGAGGTTGTCGATGAGCTGTGCTGCCTGCGTGGTGCGGTGGTCGGCGATGAGGAACTCTGCATAGGTCATGTACATGTCGAGCACCACATCGGGTGCAAGCCCGTCGATTGCCGGCATGGCGGCGGTGCGGTTGATTTGCGCCTGTGCCAGTGTCATGTCGTTGTTGAGGTGCGGGAACGTGAAGTTTGTGAGCAGTGGTTTCATCGCCTAAGTTGCTGAGTGTGGGTGGTTATCGGTTGTTTTGAAGTTTCTCGAGTTCCATGAGGCGGTCATAGAGAGCCTGTCCCTCGTCGAGCGCCTGCTTGCGTGATGCGGCAAAAGCCGGGTCGACGCAGTTGTCGCGTCCGGTCGAAGCCTCGGCCCAGCGTCGTGCCTCGGCGATGATCTCGTTCCATGCGTCGTCGCCCAGCTGTGGCAGCGAGTCGTGGGTCACGGCCTTGGCCAGCAGCATGTGTATGAGTCCGGCGGTGAATCCTGCCTGCCATCCCAGCCAGTTGCCGGTGGTGTTGTCGCCGTCGGCGTTGTAGGCGGTGCATCGCCGTGAGCCGTAGCGCTTGATGCTCAGGTCGGGCGAGATGTTGATGAAGGTGTCGCAGTAGAACTCGATGTGGTTGCGGTAAGCATGGTCTGCGTCCTCACCCGGGAAGATGGCGTCGATGTCCTGCTCGTGGGCAATGACGATGCTCGAGATCTCCAGGTTCTCCAGGATGTTGGGCATGACGCGTGTGATGCGGGTGTTGAGTCCGTGCTGGAATCCGGGCAAGTACACGATGATGGCCTTGCGCTCCACGGCGTAGCTCACCAGCTCGAAGAGGCGTTCGCGCTGCGGCAGGTCCACCGAGTAGAGCGAGCCTATTACCACGATGTCGTCCTTGTCGATGCGGGGCCAGATGACGTTGAAGCGTTCTTGGGGGTATCGGCCGTAGTTGACGATGCTCGACGTGCCGTCCTCGTTCCTGAAGATTGCCGAGAAGGCGGTGGTGCCGTCGGGGTATCGGTCGATGCTCTTGGTGTTGACCTGGTGCTTCTCGAGATAGTCGACGATGATGTCGCCCACGGCATCGTTGGTGCACTCGCTCACCATGAACGTTGGTGTGCCCGAGAGGGCCAGTGAGGCGGCGGCGCAGGGGATGCGTCCGCCCACGAAAGAGCGTACGGGCTGTCCGCCCTGGTATTCTGTGTCGAGTACTGACTCGGCTATAGTGATTATTTTGCGCATTGTTGTATAATAATCTTCTCTATGCTATTGCAGCATTGTTGTTTTTCCTGTGCTGTAAGTATGGTTGTGCGGGATTACTTTCCCTTGGCCTTGGCGCTGAGGTAACCTCTGTGGTTCCTCAGGGCATACTGCTCTCGGCTTCCAGTATCTCTTTCATCTTGTCCTTTACATCCATAATGCAAAGGTAATAATAATTTTTCTATCAGTGGTATTTTTTAACTTTTAATATCACATTGCGCAACTATTCAGCATCGGGTAATTTCTCGCAGATAACGCAGAGACGCAAAAAAATCAGAAATTAAAATAATCCGAAAAATTGCGTTGGGGTATGGAAGGAAAGAAATTATCCGAAATCACAAGATTTTTTATACATGGTGCACTGGCACCAACTAAAAATATTTTATCCTGATTTCGAGTAATTTCTTTCCTGTCCCTCCGTGCGATTATTCTAATTATTTTAATTTCTGGAGGTTATAAACAGTCGGCTTTATCTGTTCGATCAGCGTGAAGTTGAGGGGGATGGTTATTTATTGTTGCGGAACATGTAGATGTCGATGTAGTCGACCTGGCCATCGCTGCCGTCCATCTCCATCAGGCGCCAGTACTTGCGGCCGTTGGTGCTCTTGAAGTGGAACTGTCCGTCGCGCACGTATTCCTGTCCGTTGTTGATGTGGTACACCTTGGTCTTGATAGTGCCTTCAAAGGTGAGGTTGAACTCGTCGTCGGCACTGAGGAAACCGTCAATCTTGACATAGTCGCCCTCTTGCTCGCGGCTCAGCTGCTGTCCCGTGCAGCGGTAGCGGTTGTTGTCCACCTTGGTGATGTAACACTCGCCGAAGTATTCCCACGAGATCCACTGCATGCTCAGCATGTGCTTGCCCACCAGCATCTTGTCTATGGCTGTAGTGGGTTTGAGGTCTACAACGACTTGGGTTTTTTCGTTGCTCAGGTGAGAATAGTCGCGCGACACATACACGGTCTTGCCGTTGAATTTTACTTTGTAGAAGTTGTCGCATGTGGCTACATACTCGAGCACATCGCCCTTATTGACATAGACGGTGTTGCCCTTGGCGTCGGTGAGCATGTTGTAGCTGGTAGAGGGGCCTAGGCGCAGGCGCACGTTGGTTCCGTCAACTACAACGTTAGTGGCCCAAGCCATTGCGCTGACGGCAATCGCTAGCATACAGGTAGCAAAAAATCTTTTAAGTTTCATGTTGTAAAATCAGTTGTGGTGGTTTTTGTTAATTATGTCCACCTAAAAACAAGTATTGGTTGATTGTTGTGATTTATTTGACTCCTAAAAAGCGGCGTGGTTTAAACACCGGATGCGAATTTTGAGGTTAAGTCAAGTAGGTCATAAGATTTTGCCTCCAATGTGCCGCTGTTTTACAAAAGTTTTTATAACTTTGCACATAGCAGTCGCCGCTGTCGCCGTGATGCATCGTGTGCTGCTTCCAATTAGCCTAAAACCAAAGTGTTATATGATAGACAAAACCGAACGTGAACATATCATCGCGCTCATGCAGCGCGAGGTGGTGCCGGCCATAGGGTGTACCGAGCCCATGGCCGTCTCGCTGGCCGTGGCCCGTGCCGCCGAGGTCCTGGGCGCTATTCCTGAAAAAATCGAGGTGCTGCTCAGCGCCAACATGTTGAAGAACGCCATGGGCGTGGGCATTCCCGGCACCGGCATGGTGGGACTCCCCATTGCGGTTGCCCTGGGTGTGCTCATCGGCAAGAGCGAGTATGGCCTGGAGGTGCTGCGCGATGTCAATCCCGCCGCCGTGGAGCAAGGTAAGCAGTATCTTGAAAAGACCGGGCTGGAAATCGGGCTCAAGGAGAATTGCCCTGACAAGTTATATATCGAAATCAATGCGGCGAGTGGCGAAAACAGGTCGAAAACCATAATTGCCCACGACCACACACACTTCGTGCGCATTGAGAAGAACGGAGAAGTGCTTCTTGATGCTCCCTGCAAGGGGGCTTGTGGCCAGGCCGAGGAAGGAGTGGAAGAGAAAGAACTTGACCTGCGCACCGTCTATGAGTTTGCCACCACCGCCCCGCTCGAGGAACTCGAGTTTATCAAGGAAGCCCGCCGCCTTAACGAGAACGCCGCCCGCGAGGCGCTCAGGGGCAACTACGGCCACTCGCTGGGCAAGACACTGTCGCGCCCCCTGGGACGAGGCATCATGGGCGACTCAATCTTCAGCCACATCCTCTCGGCAACATCGGCAGCCTGCGACGCCCGCATGGCGGGAGCACCCGTCCCGGTGATGAGCAACTCGGGCTCGGGCAATCAGGGCATATCGTGCACCATGCCCGTGGTCGTGTATGCCGAGGAGAACCACAATACCGATGAGGAACTTACCCGTGCGCTCATCCTCTCGCACCTTACCGCCATCTACATCAAGCAGTCGCTGGGCAAACTCTCGGCGCTGTGCGGATGCGTGGTGTCGTCGACAGGGTCGGCATGCGGCATCACCTACCTCATGGGCGGCAACTACGACCAGGTGGCCTACTCGGTCAAGAACATGATTGCCAACCTTGCCGGCATGGTGTGTGACGGCGCTAAGCCCTCGTGCGCCCTCAAGGTGAGCAGCGGCGTCTCCACAGCAGTGCTCAGCGCTATGCTCGCCATCCAGAACCGTTACGTCACCAGCGCCGAAGGCCTCATCGAGGACGACGTGGACCGCTGCATCCACAACCTCACCCGCGTGGGCGGCGACGGCATGAACGAAACCGACCGCACCGTCCTCGACATCATGACCCACAAAGGGGGCGTGTGAGGAGGTGCCCATAAAAACCAGAAACAGAGCATTTTGTTAAATGAAAACTGACAATAAGAAGAACAACGGCAACGAGGTTGCTGAGTATTATGACAACATAGCGTCGACCTACGACGAGAGCCGCTTTGGCAACACCTACGGCGAGTTCGTTGACAAGCAGGAACGCCGCATCCTTGACGGCCTTATCGACGTGTCACGTCCCGAGCAACGCCTGGAGATGGCGTGTGGCACGGGTCGTCTCACGGGGTATGCCACCCATGCCCTCGATGCGAGCGACAAGATGATGGCACTGGCGCGCGAGCGCCACGCCGGCGTGCAGTTCACGCTCGCATCGGCTGCTCAGACGGGCTTCCCCGACGCCACCTTCGACGTGGTATACTCCTTCCACCTGCTCATGCATCTCGACCTGGACCTCATAGGGCAGATACTTGCCGAGGCCCACCGCGTCCTCAAGCCCGGCGGCCGACTCATCGTCGACATCCCGTCGCGCAAGCGCCGCCAGCTGCTGCACCACCGCCAGGAGTCGTGGCACGGCGCCACCGGCTTGTCGACCGGCGACGTGCGCCGCATGGCCGGTGACCGCTTTGACCTTGGCCGCGTGCACGGCGTGATGATGCTGCCGGTGCACAAGCTGCCCGTGGCGTTGCGCCGTCCCCTCGTGGGGCTGGACTACGCCCTGTGTGGCAGCATTCTCAAGGAGTATAGCTCATATCTCGTTTTTGAACTCATCAAGAAATAGTTATGGCACGCCGAACCTTCAGTAGCCTTGGCCCCGTGGCCTATGCGGTATCGTTGCGCAAGCAGATTGCGCTGCGCCACCTGCGCAACCTCTTTGACCGCACCCGCTATGCCTCAGAGCGCAGCACGGAGCAGTTGCCGGTGGTGCTGCACAGCCACAGCAACGGCATGATCAAGCGTGCGCCGGGTATCGACCTGGAGCTGCAGTACAACAAGGCCCATAACATAGCGCTGGCATCCCGGCGCATGCACGGGCTGGTGATACATCCCGGCGAGTCGTTCTCGTTCTGGCACTACGTGGGCAAGACGTCCGAGCGCAACGGCTTCCTGCGTGGGCGCGTCATCGAGGGCGGCAGGCTGGTGTCGGGCACCGGCGGCGGCCTGTGCAACCTTGCCAACACGCTCCATCTGCTTGTGATGCACAGCCCGCTCACCATCACCGAGCTGCACCACCACAGCGACGCCCTCGCTCCTGACCCCGGCGGCAAGCGGGTGCCTTACAGTGCCGGCACCTCGGTCAACTATAATTTCCTCGATTTCAGGTTCCGCAACGACACCGACAGGCCCGTGCAGCTGTGCACGTGGTGCGACGGAGAGACGCTGCACGCCGAGTTGCGCACCACCAAGCCGTTCACCACTGTCTATCGCATCGTGGAGGAAGACCACCACTTCACCCGCTCGGACAGCGGGGCCTACTACCGCGTGTCGCGCATCTACCGCGAGACCCTCGACGCCGCAACCGGCGAAGTGCTGGCACGCGAACTCAAGTGGGACAACCGCTCCCGCGTCATGTTCGACCCGTCGCTACTGCCGCCCGGGCAGGTGCGTTGATCGCGACGTGCTCCGTTAGCTTTTGTTGCTGAGCAGCAGGTGCTTGCGGTACTCAATGATGATAAACGTGGAGAACTTCTCGGGGTCGTTGACCAGCAGTGCCTGGTCCCACAGGTTCAGTGCGATGAAGAAATCCTCGCCCCGCAGCCCGTAGCGCTTCACGATGTTGCTGCACACCCATTGCTCCAGCCCCGTGTGGAAGGCATACTCCAGCTCAAACTCCCCGGCCTCCATCACCGCATGCTTGGTGGCGTCGCCCAGTTCCCGGTCCATGATTTCAAAGCAGTCATGCAGCGACGGAGTGTGCACACCCTCGCCGCCCTCGCGTAATGTGTTGTTGTCCATGTCAGTCGTGTGTTTTAAACAATTGCGCTGCAAAGGTAGCGGCCACCTGTGCCAAAAACCGTCACACCTGTCCCAATAAAAGTTAAACCACCCCCCGAATTGCCAACAAAGGGACAGACCCCCCGATGGGCAATCGGGGGGAGAGGGGAGGGGGGGGGGGGGGGGGGGAC
>JAZQPG010000157.1:0-5775 GCA_045628365.1 Sodaliphilus sp.
TGGGCGCGTGCTCGCTGCGACTGCACAGGGCTGCTGCCCTGGTGTAAGCACCTTCGACAGTTATCGGTTTCATGTTGCAAAGGTAGTGAATTTCGAACAATTATAGGTTGGTTGGCATGATAAATTGCGTGCCCCAAGGTAAAAAAGCATGGAAAGTGCTTGTGTATACAAGAAAAAGTTGTAAATTTGCAAAAAACTTATACTACTAGAATATTTTTATAGCCTCTGATACGGCTTTATTATTGATTAGTACTTATTATTGAAACCAACAAATAATTTATTTAACATGAAGATTAAATCTTTACTTTTTGCTGCTATTGCGGTATTTTCGGTTGTGTCGGCTAGCGCTCAGGACGAGTACATTGATTGCAAAGACAAGCTGAGTGCTGAGTCAATCATTCTTAGATCCGAGATAGGTACTGTCAATGTGTACCTTACCCGTGAGCTTGCTCCCGATTTCACCAACATTCAGTTTGACCTAGTGTTTCCTGAGGGAATCTACCCCGTTCTTGATGAGGATGAGGTTTATGACTGGGCAGGTGATGACATTCCCATGGTGGGAAAGCCTAAAGTTCCTTGCGTGAGTTTCCGTAACAACTTCCAGCGCGACGACTTCTATCCCGAGCACACTGTAGTGGGTGTTAACATGACAAAGACTGCAGTTCTGGCTAACCCTTGTCAATTGTATTGTTTCAATATTGCAGCTGACGAGAGGATGCTTAATGTTGGCACTTATCAGATCATGGTCAAGAACCTGAAGTACACTACCAAAGACAATGAGGCGTACAGGAACTTGGACGAGCAGGTGCTGTGTAATGTTGAGTTTAGCGGCGGCATAGTAGGAAGAATACCGTATATCACCGGAATCACAATCAAGGGCCAGAAAGTTGATTTGTCCAAAAGAGAATCCAGCCTCACGTTGACCGAATCGTTTACAAAGGATGATGTGGTTGTGACATTTAATATGAAAAATTGTGAGTATGAAGTCACTGTTGAGCCTGTCGAGGGTATAAAAAACCAATATCTGGTGACAGTGACTAATAAAGAAGAATATGGATGGTATGGTGACAATAAAGATGAATATCTTATCCTTGTAACCGTTGAGGATATAGGCACAGGTATTAACACATGTCGTGTGGACGGCACCAGCCAGGTTAGCAAGAAGTTTGAGAACGGCCAGGTAGTTATCGTTAAGGGTGACAAAAAGTTCAACATGGCTGGTCAGGAGATCAAGTGATCTTTTTGTAAAGGTTTTATAAAGGTTTAAGGGTTTAAGGGTTTAACCTGTTAACTCATTAACCCATTAACCCATTAACCTTTTAACCTTTTAACTAGCTATATGTGGGCTGCTCGCGCATTGCGTGGGCAGTTCATTTTTTTGTAGGGTAGTTGCTTGGTTGATGCATCGTGACGTTGCGTTGGGTGGTATCTTTGTGTCTGTTTTACCATTACTTATTTTCCTAAACATTAAAGCTATGAAGAAAAGAAACACACAACTGGTGGTGGCTCCTAGTGGCGCCCGCCACCATGGCAACGGTGAGCATGCAGCCCCCGGCGAGGCGGCAACGGCTGTCAACGTGAGGATGCAGGAGGCGTCGCTCGTGGTCACCGGTGCTCCCGAGCAGGTGGCCGCAATCCCGGCCGGCCACAGGCTGTTGCTCGTTGACGGCGAGCACTATTTCACGTTGGTCGATGATGCCATCTACTGTGACGGCGCGCTGGTGACCCGTGTCGACGGTGTGGTGGCGATGCATCTCGTTGGGTCGATGCCCGTGGTAGTGACCCGTGAGGGGCTTATCCACATGCGCTACAGCGGCGGCACTGCGGTGGTGGTGAGCAAGGCCGATGCCGTGCCCCGTCTCTCGATCGCTGCCACCGAACCGTTTTCCACTCAGAACATGGTTGATGCCATGGACTTTGCCGCGCCTTACGGCCGCTGGGCATCGCCGCTGGCTGCTGCCGACGTGGCCACGCTAACTTCGCGTTACCACAAGGCCTGGACCTCGGCCCACAACGCGCTCACGGCAAGCGGGGCCTATAGCGCGCCGGTATCGGTGTGCTACGGTGTGAGGATGTGGGACGACAACTACCTGTGGATTAGCGACGCCGTGACGGTGGGGCTCGACACGCTCGACAACGCCCAGCCGCTGGTTGCCGATGCGGTCCAGTCGGGCGGCACCTACACGGGCGTTGAAGCCGCCGTGCTGTCGACTAAGGGTTACCGCCTGGGTATCACCGTCGGGGGCGGGGTGGGGGAGCAGTGGAAGACGCTGGTCAAGGCCATCGACATCTTCGCCACTGCCCAGCCAGCCATAGCCATGACATCGTCGCTCAACTACCGTTGCATCGCCACGCAGGCAGGCCAGCGTGTTGCCAGGCTGGAGTACGGGTGGCAACCTCTGTCGCGCGAGCATGTGCAGGCATTGCTCGAGTCATCGGGATGGACCATGGTGGCTTCGACCTCAAGTCTGGTAGCCCTGGACGAGGGCCGCTTTGAAGCCCCCAACGTGT
This sequence comes from Sodaliphilus sp., assembly GCA_045628365.1. Classification (GTDB taxonomy): domain Bacteria; phylum Bacteroidota; class Bacteroidia; order Bacteroidales; family Muribaculaceae; genus Sodaliphilus. Next base: position 2,512 of record JAZQPG010000157.1, read on the forward strand.
CCTACGTGCCGTCAACGGCATCTTGTGTGGTGACGGTGCCCATGGCTGGCGGTGCCACGCTCACCCGCGAAGCCGTCGCCGCGGTGCAGGCTGGTGACGGCGGCATGAGGCCCGTGGCGTCGATGGTGCGCAACGGCCGGTTGTATACCGCGTCTGTGTCGGGGATGATGGCGGTCAGCGCCCATGGCAACGCCACGGTGACCACTGAGGTGTCGCAGGTGACTGGTGCCGGGGTGATGGCCATCGCTCCGGTGTCGCGTCCGCTCTACTCGGGAGGATTCGGGCGTTATGCCGTGTACCTGTTTACCGGCGAGGGCATCTATGCCGTGGCGCAGAGCGCGCTGGGTACCCTGGGCGAGGCACGCCTGGTCGACCGGTCGGTCATAGCGCCGGGATGCGTGCCCGTGGACGGAGACCGCGACGTGTACTACGTGGACCGTCACGGGTGGTTGTGCCGCCTGACGGGTAGCACCGTGGCCCGCCTGTTGCCTGAAATTGCCGGCGACGCGATGATAACATGGGACGATGCCCACGGCGAGCTGCACGTGACCACCGCAGCCGGCTACATGCTCGCCGTTACCCGCGACGGCTACTGGAGCCGCCGCACGGTGGGTGCCGTGTCGCTCTATGACGATGTCACCCACTCGCTTGCCGTGACTGCCAGTGGAGCTGTGCTTGACCTTGCCAGTGAAACGCCCCGTTTGCAGCCGTTGGAATACCAGAGCCACCCGTTGCTGCTCGACCACCGCATGCTGGCGGTGCCGCGCGGCGTGTCGTGGTGCGTGATAAGCGACCAGGCGTCGCTGCAGCTCTCGCTCCATGGCGAGCGCGGTACCAGTTGCCACGGCTTCCTCGTGTCGCGCCTCAACGTTGACGGCTCGGTACAGGCTCCGCTTTCGTTGCCGCTGCTGTCGCCCCCGTGCCGCAGTGTGCGTTTCTCGGTGAGCGGCCGTGCCTACACGGGGACCGTGATCCATGAATTCACCCTTACACTTTAATCTCCCCTCACCATGAAAACACATGAATTAACCAAGGAAAACGAGCGCCGCAACGCATTGCTCGCCGCCACCTATGACCAGGTGACAGGCGAGGGCTGTTGCGGCGAGCGTGTGCAGTGCGGCAACGAATGGGTGCCGGCGGCCTTGCTGCGCGACTGCCCGGAGTATGCGAGAGAGAGCAAGGCGATGCGCGGCAAGATGCGCATCAGGTATGACTTTGAATACTGGGCGGCAACGTGCTGCACCATCAAGGACAAGCAGTCGTCAAGGAACGTGCCGTTCCTGCTCAATGCCCCGCAGCGCCGCCTGCTGGCCGTGATGGAGCGTGACCGCCAGGCGGGCCGTCCGGTGCGCGTGGTGTTGCTCAAGGCGCGCCAGTGGGGTGGTTCCACGCTGGTGCAGATGTACATGGCGTGGATTCAGATCGTGATACACAAGCAGTGGAACAGCCTCATCTGCGGTCACCTGCGCCAGACGTCGGCCGCCGTGAAGCGCATGTACAACACGCTGCTGCGCAACTATCCCCGGGAGTTCCTCGACGAGGACGTGAAGCTGCAGTTCCGCAGTTTCGAGGGGTCGAGCAGCGTGCAGCAGCTGTGCGGACGCGACTGCCTGCTGGTGATGGGGTCGTCGCGCAGCGAGGATGCCGTGCGCGGCTATGACCTGGCGCTTGCCCACCTGACCGAGGTGGCCTTCTGGATTTCCACGGCGCTACATTCGCCCGAGGACGTGGCGCGCAGCGTGAGCGGGACGGTGTCGCTCATGGCCGACACCGTGGTGGTTTATGAGTCCACGGCCAACGGCGTGGGCAACTACTTCCACAGCGAGTGGCTCCGTGCCAAGGCCGGGAAAAGCAACAGCGTGGCGGTGTTCGTGCCGTGGTATGAAATCGAGATCTACCGCAAGCCCGTCGCCGACCCCATGGCATTGTGGAAGAGCATGGACGACTATGAGCGCGACCTGTGGGACAACGGCTGCACACTCGAGATGATCAACTGGTACCACAGCAAGCGCCTTGAGTATGGCTCCCACTCGCTGATGATGGCCGAGTTTCCGAGCAACGACATCGAGGCCTTTGCCGGGACCGACCATTGCGTGTTTGACCTGATGCGCCTCGAAGCCTTCGGTGCCAGCGCCTGCAGTCCCCTGGTGACGGGCGATATCACCGGCGACTACAAGAGCGACCGCAACGTGCGCTTCGTGGAGGAAACCAGCGGCAAGTTCCGGGTGTGGGTAGAGCGTGACCCGTATGCCTCGGCGCGCCGCTACATGGTGGTGGTCGACGTGGGTGGACGTAGCGACGCTGCCGACTACTCGGTCATCCTGGTGATGGACACCCATGCCGGGGACCCGTCGCGCAAGCCCGAGGTGGTGGCCCAGTGGCGCGGGCACATCGACCATGACTTGCTGGCGTGGAAGGCGCTGCAAGTGGCCAGGTACTATAACAACGCCCTGCTGGTGGTCGAAAGCAACACGCTGGAGACCGAGTACCAGGACCCCGATGCCGGCGAGTTCATCCTCAACCAACTGCACCGGGTTTACAGACACATGTACACCCGCCCCGGGACCAAGCGCCCCGGCTTCCAGACCAACCGCAAGACCAAGTCCCAGGCGATATATCTCCTCATCGAGGCTGTGCGCGACATCAGGTACATTGAGCGCGACCGCGAGGCTATCAACGAGATGGCTACCTATGAGAGCAACAGCAGGGGGGGCTTTGAGGCCAAGAAAGGCCACCATGACGACATCGTGATGACTCGCGCCATTGCCCTGGCGGTTATGGACGAACAACGCAAGAAGAATCCCGAGTCTAGGCTGGCCGGCAAGGATGTGAATACCCTGAAAGGCGAAACCGTCTCTTACCGTTACCGCACCTCGCAGTGAAGTATACCGTTAATGGCAAAAGAAAGACAGCGGGCTGTGATCCTCCCTTGGCAAGGAGGCACAGCCCGCTGTCGCAGTTTTCGTCAGTTGTCTAGCGGATTGATCGGTACGTTGCGCCACATGGAGTAGCGCTGCCCGAACCGCGACACGGCCCACTCCCAGGTCTCGAGGAAACCGCCTGTCATCATCACCGGGATGTCGTGCAGGTCGAGCACCGCCCAGTCGTTGCGCTCAATCTCGTCCATGAGCTGCCCGGGGCTCCAGCCGCTGTAGCCGGCAATGAACTTCACCTTGCCAGCGGTCTCGCCGCCGGTCTCCAGATAATCCTTCATGGCCTCGAAGTCGCCGGCAAAGTACAGCCCGTCGCCCACGGGGATGGACC
>JAZQPG010000158.1:0-8082 GCA_045628365.1 Sodaliphilus sp.
CGCGGCTACCAGTACAGCGGCAGCAGTAACATCGGCGACGTGGCGTGGTATGGCGATAACAGCGGCCGCAAGACCCACCCTGTAGCCACCAAGGCTGCGAACGAGCTTGGCATCTATGACATGAGCGGCAACGTGTGGGAGTGGTGCCAGGACTGGAAAGGCAGTTACAGCAGCGGTGCCCAGACCAACCCTACCGGTCCCTCCAGTGGGTCTCGCCGCGTGGTTCGCGGCGGTTGCTGGAACTACTTCGCGTGGTTCTGCCGTTCGGCTGATCGCGACAACGGCTACTCGCCCGACTTCCGTTTCAATGGCCTTGGCTTGCGCCTTGGCCTCTCCCAGTAACAGCTTCTGGGATGAGGATTCCGCTCATTCTTGTAGTTCTTAGCTAAAAAGATGTAGTGCACAGGCGGTCAAAATAAGAGGCGAGGGACGAGCCTCCAAAAAGACCGCCTGTGCACTACATCGCACCCAATGAGTATGTGCCTTGACACACCCTCTTTGCCTGGCAGGGGGTGTTGCAGACCCTACACGATGCCAGTGACCGGGAATGGGGGAAGATGCCGGAGGCACCGCACCTTGATAACCCACGGTGACATGCAGCGATAGCGCAATGTCACCGTGGGGCACATGACCACCCCAAACTCACGATGCCGGAGGCATCACACATTTATTTTGCGGCAATAGGTGCGGCAATAATTCTGCGTGTGTGGAAAAATAATCACTCGATAACTTTCATTATTAAATTTAAATGTGTATCTTTGCATATTAATAGGTTCCGTTTCGCAACGAGGCGTGATCTACAATGAGTATAGAGTGATGAAAAGACTCCTTGCATTAGTGGTACTTGTGCTCGCGTTGGCAGTGGGCACTCCCGTCATGGCACAGCAGTTGCAATGGCGTGAGACAAACCGTGAGGTGCAGGGACGTAGCCTCGTCGATGCACGCGTTACCGATGGCGTGGAAATCTTCGGGGCTAACCGTGTTATTACCATCCGCACCACCCGCCGCGTGCAGGTGAGGGTGTTCACCATCCTGGGACAGAGTGTCTCGGTGGCAACGCTCAACCCCGGAACGTCAGAACTCAGGGTGGGGTCGAGAGGCATTTACATTGTGAAGATCGGCAACCTTACGCAAAAGGTTGCGCTATAACATAGAGTATGAGAATTAACCTTTAACATTAACCTTTTAACCGCTAAAAAGTTTAGGTATGAGTAACACTGAAAATATAGATTGGGGTAGCTTGTCTTTCTCTTATATGAAGACCGACTACAACGTGCGCTGCACTTTCAAGGACGGAAAGTGGGGCGAGATTGAAGTGTCTCAGGATGAGACTATCAACCTGCACATGGCTGCAACATGTTTGCACTATGGCCAGGAGTGTTTTGAAGGCCAAAAGGCATTCATGGGCCAGGACGGCAAGGTGCGCCTGTTCCGCATCAGGGAAAATGCCAAACGCATTGCCAACAGTGCCCGTGGCATCATGATGCAGCCCATCCCCGAGGACCTCTTTGTGGAGATGTGCCGCAAGGTCGTTGAACTCAACAGGCGTTTCATCCCCCCCTACGGATGCGGTGCCTCGTTCTACCTGCGTCCGCTCGAGATCGGTATCACTCCGCGCGTGGGTGTGAATCCTGCCGACGAGTACATGTTCATCATCTTCGCCATGCCTGTGGGACCATATTTCAAGGGCGGTTTCAAGCCCACTAAGGTGGCCATCTACCGCGAGTATGACCGCGCTGCCCCGCTCGGCACCGGTTGCTGGAAGGTGGGAGGCAACTATGCTGCCGGCATGGGAGCCACTGCCAAGGCCAAGGCAAATGGCTTCTCGGCTGCGCTCTTCCTTGACCCCAAGGAAAAGAAATATCTCGACGAGTGTGGACCGGCCAACTTCTTTGCTATCAAGGACAATACCTATATCACTCCCAAGAGCGGTTCAATCCTGCCCTCGATCACCAATATGAGCTTGCAGCAGATTGCCCTTGACATGGGGCTCAAGGTTGACTGCCGTCCCGTTCCTGTCGAGGAACTCGAGACGTTTGAAGAGGCTGCCGAGTGCGGTACCGCTGCTGTTACCTCGCCCATCCAGGAGATATATGACGAGGCCAACGACAAGACCTACTACTTTGCCCCCGACGGCAAGCCCGGCCCTGTGACCACCGAGCTCTACAACCGCCTGCGCGGCATCCAGTGTGGCGACCTGCCCGACGACTACGGCTGGACAACTATCATTGACTGATGACAAGGTATTAACAACAAAATAAGGAGTAAGGGATGTTGCCGTTGCAGCATCCCTTGTTTTGGAAAATAGTTATGATTGACTGCAACGAGATAATTGAACGATTCTACACGCCGGGCACTCCGCTCCACGAGGTGCTCACGGTGCACAGCCGCCAGGTGGCCGACATGGCGGCCGCGATATGTGACCGCCTCCTTGCCCGAGGCATCCCGGTCGATGCCCGGTTTGTCCACGAGGCCGCTATGCTCCACGACATAGGCATCGTCAAGGTCGATGCCCCTGCGATCCACTGCCTTGGCTCCGAGTCTTACATCAGACACGGCATCCTGGGGCGCGAGATGCTCGACTCGCTGGGGCTGTACCGCCATGCGCTGGTGTGTGAGCGGCACACCGGGTCGGGACTCACTGCCAGCGAGATCGATGCCCAGCAGCTGCCGTTGCCGCGCCGAGACCTCACGCCGCAATCGCTCGAGGAACGCATCGTGTGCTATGCCGACAAGTTTTTCTCCAAGACCCACCTGGGCGAGCCTGCGCGCGACCTGGAGCGCGTGCGCCGTCAGATGGCACGCTTCGGTGACGACTCGCTTGCCCGTTTCGACGCCCTGCACGCCGAACTCACCTAGCCCCTCCTAACCTCCCTAACCTTCCTAAAGTGCCTAAAAATCCCAGCTAGCTTAGAGGGCCTAGCTAGCTTAGAAAGCCTAGATAGTTTCATCATTACTTAAAAAACAATAAATTCAATGTGGTCGTGTGCATTTATGTGCCTTTAAATTTGCGCCATCGTGGATATTGCAGTACCTTTGCATGTTAATTTGCGGCATTGTGCGGCAATTGCATTATTAAAGTGAAAGCAACCAGGTATTACATATTCATCTTGATGATGGTCATCGTGGCCCTGCAGGGTGTCACGGGGACATCGGGCGTCATGGCTCAGGACAACGTTGCCAGCGGCCATGTGTCCATGTTGCGTGACTCCATTGCGCGCGACACGATGCTGCGTGACAGCGACTCCACCGCCATGCCTGTATCCCCTGCCTCTAAGTTCGTCAAGAAGCACGTCGACCTGGACCACGTGGTGAACTTCAACGCCAAGGACTCCATCGTGCTCCATGGCAAGACCATCGCGTTCATGTATGGCGGCAGTAAGATCGTGTATGGCGATATCGACCTCAGCGCATCACAAATCAAGATGGACATGGACAGCAACCAGGTTCATGCCCAGGGCGTGCTCGACTCCATCGGCGAGCTGGTGCAGAAACCCGTTTTCAAGGATGCCAGTGGCGACTATGAGAGCCGCGAGATGAAATATAATTTCAAGACCAAGCGTGGCTACATCATGGATGTTGTCACCGAGCAGGGCGAGGGTTACCTCACCGGCGGTGTGGCCAAGAAGATGGAAAACGATGAGTTCTACATGAAGGACGGCAAGTACACCACCTGTGACAACCACGACCATCCCCACTTCTACTTCCAGCTCACCAAGGGTAAGGTGGTTCCCAAAAAGAACGTGGTCACCGGCCCCGTGTACATGGTACTCGAGGATCTGCCCCTGCCGCTCGCATTGCCGTTCGGCTACTTCCCGTTCTCTGAGAAATACTCCAGCGGTATCCTCATGCCCACATTCGGCGAGGACTACAACCGTGGTTTCTACCTGCGCAACGGCGGTTACTACCTGGCGCTTAACAAACACATGGACCTGGCGCTCACCGGCGAGATCTACACCCGTGGCTCGTGGGGACTCTCGGCCCAGTCCAACTACTCGTGGCGCTACAAGTTCAGCGGTAGCTTCAGCGTGAACTTCCTCACCACCATCAATGGCGACAAGGGAGACCCCGACTACAGCAAGATGCACAACTTCCAGGTGCTGTGGAATCACAGCCAGAGCCCCAAGGCCAACCCCAACATGACCTTCAGCGCCAGTGTCAACTTCGCCACCAGCGGTTACTCGCGCAACAACCTGGACACTTATTACACCAACTCGTTCACCGAGAACACCAAGAGCAGCTCGGTGAACCTCACTTATAAGATTCCTAACAGCAAGTGGTCAATCTCGACCACTGCCAACATCTCGCAGCGCACTGCCGACTCCACGCTGAGCGTCTCGTTCCCCAATATCAACGTGTCGCTCTCGCAGGTTTCGCCGTTCAAGCGCAAGCGTGTTGTGGGCGAGGAGAGATGGTATGAGAAAATCAAGCTCTCTTATACCGGACGCTTCCAGAACTCCCTCACTGCCAAGCAGAACGAGTTCCTGCACAAGAACCTATACAAGGACTGGCGCAACGGCATGAGCCACTCGGTACCCGTCTCGGCAACGTTCAACCTGTTCAAGTACTTCAACATCACGCCTAACTTGACCATGAACGACCGCATGTACACGAGCAAGATCAGGCGCCAGTGGGACCCCAATGCCAGCCGCGAGTTGAGCGACACCACCTACGGGTTCTACAACATCTTTGACTTCAACTTCGGCGTCTCGCTCAATACCAAGATATACGGTTTCTTCAAGCCCATGAAGTTCCTGGGCGACAAGCTGCAGATGGTGCGCCACGTGATGACCCCCACCATCTCGTTCTCGGCGGCGCCCGACTTCGGGTCCAGCTTCTGGGGATACTACGGCAACTATGACTATCCCGATGCCAAGGGAGTGATGCAGCGCCGCAAGTACAGTTACTTCTCCCATGGGCTCTTCGGCAGCGCGCCGTCGGGCAAGAGCGGAACGCTAAGCTTCTCTATAGCCAACAATATCGAGGCAAAGGTGAAGAGCGATGTCGACAGCACCGGTTTCAAGAAGGTGTCTATAATCGAGAACTTCTCGCTGAGCCAGAGCTACAACATGGCTGCCGACTCGCTCAAGTGGAGCAACCTCAACACCAGCATCCTGCTGCGACTCACCCGTGGTTTCAACCTCAACCTGAGCGCAACGTGGGATGTCTACAAGTATGGCCTCAACGAGTATGGCCAGCCCGTGCGCATCAACAAGCTGCGCCTCTTCCACGGTGGCGGCTGGGGACGCCTCTCTAGCACCGGCACCTCGTTTGCCTACACCATCAACAATGCCACGTTCAAGCGCAAGAAGGATACATCGACCAAGACCAAGCCTAAGCCCGGTGACGGTACCGGCAGCGGCAGCGGCAACGCTGACGAGAACGATGATAAAGACAAGTCGGGCACCACGGCCGACGGACTTGCGCTCGATAGCGACGGATATGCCAAGTGGGAATTCCCGTGGAGCCTCAGCCTCAACTACTCGGTTAGCTACGGCTACGGCACCTTCAACTACGACAAGATGGAGTATAACGGCAAGTTCACCCACTCGCTCAGCCTCAGCGGCAACGTGCGTCCCACCAAGAACTGGAACATGTCGTTCAGCGCTAGTTTCGATGTCGAGAAGCGTAAGCTCGCTTACATGAACTGCTCTATCTCGCGCACAATGCACTGCTTCACCATGAGCGCCAGCTTCGTGCCCGTGGGTCCCTACAAGAGCTACAACTTCCACATCGCTGTCAACTCTTCGATCCTGCAGGATGTCAAGTATGACAAGCACTCGAGCTACAGCAACGGTGTGACCTGGTTCTAAACCATCCAGGAATATCCCCAATATGAAACGTCTTTTATCAACTGCTATTGCTGTTTTACTTGCCGCCACTGCGGTGGCAGGCGGCATCTTTGATGCCCGTGAGGGGGACTTGGCGTTTGTCATTAATCGACAAGGCAACGCCATCACCAGCGTCACCACGTCGATCGATTCCCTGCCCATCGACCATGTCGCCATCCTTCACCGCATAGGAGGTGAGAACGGCCCCTTGTATGCGCTCGAGGCCATCCCCCGTGGCGGCGTGTGCCTCACTCCGGTCGATGTGTTCCTAGTGGCCAACGGCGGAGCTGGTAACATTGTGCTGGGTAGGGTAGAGGGCGTTGATGCCCCTCGCTCGGTAAGGGCTGCCCTGAAGTTTGCAGGTCGTCCATACGATTTCAACTATATGCCCGACGACAGAGAGATTTACTGCAGCGAATTGGTCCAGAAATGCTATGTGGACGTAACTGGTTCACTGGTGTTCAACACCATCCCCATGACATTTCGCGAAGCCTCGGGCGAGATACACCCTTACTGGGTAAAGCATTACGCCGACCAGGGTCTCGACGTGCCCGAAGGAGCCCCCGGCACTAACCCCGGCCAGCTATCGCGCCACCCCCGCGTGACTATTTTCTATAATAATCCCAATCCCAGGGCTTCTCAGCATATTTCTTCACCAGATTGAGGAATCGCTCGTGTGGATGCGGGTTCTTATAATATGCCCGGTACAAGTATTTGCTATGGTACCCGTTTTTGTTAGCGCCTTTGTTAGTGAACAATTCTTTAATATAGCCATAAGCCCATTCGTTGTCATACTCCATGATTGCTCTATAGAACAGTTCAATCCTCTGGTAGTCATAAAACTGTCGACTAAGCTCATAATCGCCCAGTTTAACCAGAGCGGGAATGAAATCCTTGTCGGGCCATGAGATGATTGCTTCCAGAGCATCATTGGTGCGTCCTTCTGTGTCTTCTGGGTCTTCTGTACATGCACCTCTTTTGTCCAGTCCTTTGCTGTATTCTTTCAGCGCCTTGATAAACAGGGGTTTGTCTTCTTCTTTGCGGTATTGGACCAGAATATGTAGAGCTGAGCCGCTATGCTCTTGGTAACACAGTTCCTTGACTCTGCTGTATCGCTCGGGTGTGGGGGCTAAACGCAGCAGGAGTTTATCCCTGTATTTGTGTGCTCCCGTCATGGGTGAATAAAATACCAGCGAGTCGATTGCAAGAGAATCGGCCACAGTATATATATCCTTGTGGCTGAACAGTTCGCTGATTACAGCGTCGGGCAATGTTGACGAGAGAAGCAGGTCGGCCCACCACCATCCCATGCTGCTGCTGTCGTCGATGCAGCTCTTGGCCAGTGATACACATTCAGGGTAATGCTCTTCTACAAGTCCGTTAAATGCGGTGAAACGTACAACGGGGTTCTTGCTTGTCTTGAATATCTCAACCTTTTCTTGTGTTGAGGTTTGTGCTTTGAGATTCTCCTGCAGCACCCATCCTGCACGCCGGCCGCCCCATCCGTTACTGCTGGTTGCGCAGTACCAGCCATAGCTTGACATTATCTCGAGTAACTCGTCTTTGTTTTCAATCTTCTCGGCAGGATAAGGAACTATATCAAAACCTATGGTTAATCCTTTAGTCTCGGGCAAATACATTTCCTTTTTATCGTCATAAATCTTGGGCAGGCTCGGGAACACAAGTGTCGTGATCACTCTCTCGGCCTCAGCCTTCAAGCAATCAATATTTTTAGACACCTTGATATGTGTGATTTCTGATACACGGCCTGTGTTGTCGACGTCAAAGGTCACATCAAAATGAGCGCTGATGGAATCTCCTATCAACTCATGCGGGTATTTGAAATTGTGTGCAATGTAAGTAGAAAGGTAATTGCTCAGGGCATAATCGCTTCCTATACCGTCAATACAGACCATTTGGCCTGTCTTGCCTGTCCATTTAGCAAACGATGCGTTGACCGATTGCAGTTTAAATGGTGTCCATGCATGTGCCTGTGAAGTATAGCACCCGATGATGAGAATTGCTATATATATAAATATGTGGCGTGCCGTTTTCATAATGAATGCTTTTAAAACAACGTGTGAAACTAAATGTCCCCGCAAAGTTACAAATAATAATCTAATTAATCAAAAAAAACGATTTTTCTGCAGTTTTGTAAGAAAAACAACCGTTATGTAGTGGTGCATTGTGCGTCCAGTTCGAAGCGACTCGGTCGTTTCGGCTGCAATAAGCGCTTCTCATGGGGGGCGAG
>JAZQPG010000159.1:0-3037 GCA_045628365.1 Sodaliphilus sp.
CGTTAGACCAGATGTTTGCCGACGGCTTCCTTCAGATTCCATCTCGCGATGGACACCCTTGCCTTGGGCTATGTGATTCCCGCTATCAGGGCTCACTCGGGACTTGCACCCGTTAGACAATGCTCATGCCGAGCGTACTACGACAAAGGCTCGACCGTTAATGGCCGAGCCTTTGTCATGTTTTGGGAGCACGATGGCTCACACTATGCGGGGTGATTTACTTCACAGCAACCTTGGCTGCAGTGCCGTCGGTGTAGCGCACCACGTAGACACCGTTACTTGAGGGAACCTCGGTGCCAACATACTGGCCGCCCACGTTGTAAACGCCGCTAACAGTCTTCACGCCATCAACGTTCACGTCCTCAACTGCTGTGGGGAACTCTTCGCCGCCAATCTTAACGACAACGTTCTGCAGGCAGTGGTAAGTGGGAGCGAGGCCCGACTCCTCGGTATAAACAGCCTTCACATAGAATGTGATGGTCTCCACCTCGTCGTGGTTGTCAACGGGCACTGAGAGCACCTTGGTGTAGTCGGGATGGGTAGTTGTGATATTCGACTTGCCTGCCTGCTGCTTGTTAGCCAGCTCAAATGCCTCGTAGTGGCCGGTTTCGTTCTTGGGCAACACATAGGTAGCGATAGGATTCATCACAGCGTTAAGGCTGCTGCCCTCGGTGCCAAACGCCTCGTCGTCAGCACTTACAACGGGATTGTTGCCCGATGCACGGTAAGCACACACCTCATAGTGGTCAACGAACTGCTCGTTCTTCTCCACGTCAAACATCACAGGACATGCAAGATGCAGTGCACCGCCATTAGGTGTATACTTGTAGATGCTGTGCTCGAGCACGTTACTTCCGCCAGCTACAGGGCTGGTGTCGATGTCAAGCTGCAGGGTGATGTCCTCCTCCTTATCGGTGGTGTGGATATCGATGAGCTCATAGATGCCACCGCGCTTGTAGTCGTCGTTGTAGTCATACAGGTCGTAGCCGCTCTTGCCGCTGCTGGGGTTCATGCCGTCGGCAAGCTGCTCGTCGGTGCAATATACATAGGGGTCAATCTTCAAGTGCTTGGTGCTCACTGTGCGGCAAGTACCGCCATCCGATACCCAGGGATTGGTAGCGTCCGATGCCACGCCGTTGTCGGCATGGTGGTGACGGCGGCTGTCGGTCCATGTGCCTGTAACCTCGTCCTTGAGTGCAGTGATGCTCTCAGGAATCACCTTGCCGTCGGCATCGCGCTGGAACTTACCCTCGACCAGACCGGCGATGCGGCAGTCGTGCCATGTGGTGATGGCAGGGTTGAACTTGTTGGCCTCGATCTGTGCGGCAGTCACGCCCTCCACGTCCTTGATAGCCTCGTATGCACGGTGGTAGTGGGTGAAACCGGCAGGATTCTCGCTGCGCTTGATCAGGATCTTGTTGTCACCGCCTATGTAACCTATGATGGGGAAAATCTCGGCTTCCTTGCCCTCGCCATAACCGCGGGCCAGCTGTGTCAAGCCTGTGCCAGCGAGCAGTTCGTCAAGGTCAGCATCTTTCTCTGTGCCCAACTCCTGAGTGTAGCAGGGGCCAAAGCCCGAGAAGTTGTGAACCTGGAACTTGGTGATGTCATTATCCATGTCCTCATACTCAGCAATAGCAGCATAGGAGCGACCCTCGCCATTGTGGGTATCGTTAATGATTGTGTTGGGGTTGTAGTGGCGGAACTCAGCCAGGTAGAAGTCATAGTGGTAATCCTCGGTATCGTCCTCGGTACCAACAATACCATCTGCACCCTTGCTCTTCACCGCAAGGCGGAGAAAATACCAGCGGTTGGCCATGAATGCGTTCATGAAGAGGCTCACGTCAAAGCTGTTGCTCTTCCATGGAGTAACGCCAATCCATTCATAGTTCTCAATGTCATTGATGCTTGTCCATAACTGCAGGGTGTGAGGGTCAGTCGAGATATCCCACTCAGCATCTTTCTTGGTTGGGGTGTTGATGGTGGGGACATGGTTTGTCTCACAGTTAGCCATCATGTGCAGTCTTACATACTTTGTGTCATCATTTTTCATAGGGAAAATTTCTTCACCAGGTTGCGCAGTGCATACATATTCGTACTCGGATTCGGCAATATACATGTCCCAGTCAAACAGTCCGCCAAAGGCGTCTACCAATGTTACCACTTTGGCTGTTTTTATGTCGTCAGACTGCCAGTCATAAACGTTTTTCACAACAGGCTGGTTGTTCTCATCAAGTTTCTGGACAAAACGGGCTTTACCGAAGCTGTCCTTGATCCACATGTTGTTTGTAGACATGAAATAATCATCATGTGCAAAGTCTTTTTGATAAGACGCAGAGTAAAATACCGACTGGCAGTAGCCGCCGTTGGCTGTGAGCATGTCGATGACATCCTGAGCATTGTTTACTTGGGCTTGTACCGTTGACGAAGCGATAGAGCATAGTCCTAAAAGGAGCAAGTTTTTTAATTTCTTCATTTGATTTATTTGGTTTTAGTTTGTGAACTTATATATATGCACTCTAATTATGAGGCACAAAAAGCTGAAAAATGGGGCTTTGCTTTTTATTTCACTGCAAAGGTACTACAAATTGTGTATGCAGGCAATATATTGACGCCCAAGTTTTAGTTTATTAACTAAAAAACTGATAGTTACGTTCGAGTTTTCTATAATAAATATAATGTATTTTTGCAACATATTTATCCATTATACCTCATTATTGTATATTCATTGCGGAATTTTTTCTTTAATCGCCCACAGTGCTAATGTACCCTTTCACATTTATTATGATTTGTAACCACCCCACCGCAACCCCACCGCAATGGGGTTAATCTCACAGAAAAATCTCCAGATCCCATCCACGGAAAGGCAGATGTTTTGTAGTATTGTGGCATTGCGGCATTGGCAGCCATCAGCAGTGATTTTAATTTCTAGGAATTATGTCGGGGAATCCGGGGATTTTTGTTATCTTTGCGGCAAGAATCATGAGAACGGGGCTTCACATACTGGTTATTGCTTTCATGGCGTGCTTCGTGGCGG
>JAZQPG010000160.1:0-8780 GCA_045628365.1 Sodaliphilus sp.
GATGGCATAGTCCACCTGCTTGTTGACCATCTCCTGGTCGATCTCGGCGTCGCCGTCCTCGCGTGCCGACCCTTGTGCGTCAAGCGTCGGGAGGCGCATCATGCCGTAGCCCAGTATAGACACCTGCTTGCCGTCCTTGGGGTTCTTGCGGTAGGTCATCTTGCCCACGGGTGGTTCCTGCGGGTTGTCGGTGTTGTCATCACCGGTGGCACAGCTCACGATGCTGCCGGCAGCCACAGTGGCGCCGCCCAGGCCCAGGGCCTTGAGAAACGAGCGGCGGTTGAATATCTTGCTGTTCATTTTTTGTGTTTTTTAAACAGAACTTCTAGAAGCTCTAGGGAAAAACTCTTATTGCCAACAACGGCATTCTTAATCTCCTTGTTTATATAGTGCGGTGAACCTCGTGACCCTCGACGTAGATGGCCGAGAACGGGCGTGCCGGACACAGGTACTCACAGGCGCCGCAACCGATGCACTTCTCGGTGTTGATGGCAGGAACGAAGGGAGAGTTCTCGTCATTCTCGTCGAGTGGAACCATCTCGATAGCACCGCTGGGGCAGTGGCGGGCGCAGTTGCCGCAGGCGACACCCTTGGTGACCGTGAGGCAGTTCTTCTTGATCCACACGGCGTGGCCCAGCTGGGTCGACGTCTTCTGGTCGAGGCTGATGGGCTGGAGTGCTCCTGTGGGGCACACCTGCGAGCAGCGGTTGCACTCGGGGCGGCAGTATCCGTGCTTGTAAGTCATTGCGGGCTGCATGAGGGTCGTGAGGTCACCCGAGGGACACAGCACATGGTTGGGGCATGACGACACGCACAGCTGGCACGCAGTGCAGCGCTGGGCCATGTTGGCTGCGCTGAGCGAACCCGGCGGCGTGATGGGGGTGGTGCGCTTGGGTGGCTGTTTCTCCTCGATCGCGGCGAGGCCTCCGTCCACCTTCTTGTTGATCTGGGCCATGGCAGCCGATGCGCCGGCGATGGCGGCACCCACGATCATGGCGCGGCGTCCCGTGGTGTCCTGGGCGGGTTTCTCGGCTGCAGGAGCGCCGGCAGTAGCCTTGTGACCGTAGGTTAGTGCGCCAAACTTGCACTTCTCCAGGCAGTTGCCGCAGGTGACGCAGCGGGTGTAGTCCACGCGGTGGTTCTCGATGTCGATGCACGACGACTTGCAGTTCTTGCTGCACAGGTTGCAGTTCTTGCACTTGTCGGCGTCGATGTGCACCTTGAACCACGAGAATCGTGCCAGCTGGGCCAGCACGGTGCCCACGGGGCAGATGGTGTTGCAGTATGTGCGGCCTCCGCGCCAGGCAAGCACCACGAGGAGGATGAGCATGGCCAGGGCGATGACCAGCGTGGGGATGCTTCTCACCCACACCTCCACGCTGTAGAAGGCGTAGCTCTCATAGTGCTCGGCTATGGCGGCCAGCACGTTGTTGCCCATCACATAGAGGGGCTGGAACAGGCTGATGACGATGCGGCCATAGGTGCTGTAGGGCGCCAGCAGCGCCACCACCGAGCCCATGCCGGCGGCAACGGCCACCACGAGCACGGCCAGCATGGCATATCGCAGCCACGACTTGGCAGGCGAGTAGGTGAAGCGGTTTTTCTTTTTCTTGCCGTGGATCCACGACACGATATCTTGCATCACGCCCAGCGGGCAGATGACCGAGCAGTAGATGCGGCCAAACACCAGGGTGAGCAGCACCAGTGCCACGATGACCGCGGCGTTGAGCGCCAGGACCGCGGGCAGGAACTGGACCTTGGCAAGCCATCCCAGCCACGCGATAAGCGTGTCGGTAAAGTCTAGAAAGAGCAGGGTGATGAGAAAGAACATCACCGCGGCTAGTACAATGCGGATTTTGCGCAACATAACTTATACTGTTTTAAATAGGTTCTTAGAGTGTGTGGCGACGGGTCGGTGTCCCGCCTCCCGATATTTCAATTCCTCGATTGCGTGATTGCTTAGAACTCCACTCCCACCTTGAGGAAGGCGTTGTGGAACACTCCGGTCTTATCGAGGTAGCTGTGGCCGGCCTTGTCGGGGATAGCTCCCGGGGTCTCGCCTGTGCACCACAGCTTGTAGTGGGCGGTGTGCAGGGCATATCCCAGGCCCACGTTGAACGAGAAGAACTGGCTGCTGGCAAAGTGGTAACCGATTGAGGGCGAAACGAACACGCCACCGTGGTTAAACACGCTGCCGCCCACCTTGATGCCTGCCCAGGGGGTGTGGAAGTTCTCGCTGCGCATGTTGTAGCGCAGGTCGGCATACAGGGGCACGAACGGGAACTTGTCCATGTCGGGGTCGTTGGGGCGCGGCTCGGCATAGTCGTTGCGCATGGGATAGGACGAGATGTCGGCTTTGAACTTGTGCAGGCCAACGCCGGCACCCAGGTACATGTGCGGGGTCATCTGGTAGCCAAATGAGGTCTCTACCAGCCAGTAATCATTGCGCGGAGCTCCGAATCCCATCGAGTAACCCATGTCGACAAAGCCGCGGAACTTGCTGGTGTCGTAGTTTTTCTTCTTGTGCTCGTGAGAGATATAGTTTACCTCGGCCATCGTGTAGACATACTTGATGCCGTCGTCGCTGACAATCTCCACGGTTTGGTCGTTGCGCGAGGTGATGACGCCGGTCATGAACTCGCCCGATTTCAAGTGTACGGTTGACTTGCGCGGTGCAGTGTTGTCATCGGCGGCCATTGCCGTCATCGCCATCACTGCGGCTACAAGTAGTAAAAGAAGTTTCTTCATAGTCGTTATTGTTGTTGTTATTAATTCTTTATTTACCTTGAGCTGTCGCTCAAGGCACGGGGACTCCTGGGTGACGCTCAAGGCACGGGGCGCTTGGTGTTTAGAAGCTTTGCATTTCCACTAGTTTGCGGTAGGGGCCGTCGTGGGCCATGAGCTCGTCGTGGTTGCCGCGTTCCACCACTCGTCCGTCCTGCATGACGCAGATGAGGTCGGCGTTCTTGATGGTCGACAGGCGGTGGGCGATGACCAGCGTTGTTCGGCCTTTCATCAGGCTGTCGAGGGCCTCCTGCACCAGGTGTTCGCTCTCGGTGTCGAGTGCGCTGGTGGCCTCGTCCAGGATGAGGACGGGCGGGTTCTTGAGGATGGCGCGCGCTATGGAGATGCGCTGGCGCTGTCCGCCCGAGAGCTTGCAGCCGCGGTCGCCGATGTTGGTGTCAAACCCCTCTTCGCTTGCCATGATGAAGTCGTATGCGTTAGCGATGCGGGCGGCTTCTTCCACCTGCTCGCGGGTGGCGTTGTCCACGCCGAAGGTGATGTTGTTGTAGAACGTGTCGTTGAACAGGATGGCCTCCTGGTTGACGTTGCCCATGAGCGAACGCAGGTCGGCGGTGCGGTATTCGCGCAGGTCCACGCCGTCGATGGTGATCGAGCCTTCCTGGATGTCATAGAATCGCGGCAGCAGGTCGGCAATCGTGGTTTTGCCCGATCCGCTCTGTCCCACCAGCGCCACCGTCTTGCCGCAGGGGATGTCGATCGACACGTCGTCGATGACCCAGGCGTCGGCATAGCGGAACTTCACGTTCTTGTAGCTGATGCCCTGCTTCATCTCGGTGAGCTCGCGTGGCTGCTCGGGGTCCTTGATGTTGTTCTCGGCCAGCAGGATGCGGTCGATGCGCTCCATCGACGCCATGCCTCGCTGCACGGCATAGGAGGCCTTGGACAGGTCCTTGGCGGGGTTGATGATGCTGTAGAAGATCACCATGTAGTAGATGAATGACGGCGCGGTGATGGTCGACGAGCCGCCCAGGATGAGCGTGCCGCCAAACCACAGCACGATGGCGATGGTGGCGGTGCCCAGGAACTCGCTCATGGGGTGGGCCAGTGCCTGGCGCCAGTTCATGCGGTTGTTGATGTTGCGGAACTCCTCGTTCTCGCGTTCAAAGCGCTGCTCCACCTTCTTCTCGGCGTTGAACGCCTTGATGATGCGCAGGCCGCCTATGGTCTCCTCGATGTTGCTCAGCAGCACGCCCCACTGGTTCTGGGCCTCCAGCGACTTGCGCTTGAGGCGCTTGCCTGTCGACCCCATTATCCATCCGGCCACGGGGAGAAGCACCAGCACGAAGGCCGTGAGCTGCCAGCTGGTGATGATCATCATCGTGAGGCACACAATGATCATGATGGGGTTCTTGAACATCATGTCGAGCGATGCCATGATCGAGGTCTCCACCTCGGTCACGTCGCCGCTGATGCGCGCCATCACGTCGCCCTTGCGCTCACTCGAGAAAAACCCTATTGGCAGGGTGACCAGTTTGTTATATATCTGGTTACGCAGGTCGCGCGTCACTCCGGTCCTGATCGACACCATGAAGAACGATGCCATGAACGCCGTCATCACCTTGAAGAATGTCATCACTACCAGTGCCGCGGCGATGCCCGCCAGCGCCATCGACTGCCCGTAGCTTTCGATAACGCACTGCACGTAGTAGTAGAAGTTGTTGACCACCACGGTCTTTACTCCGGCACTGTCCCATGCCATGAACGTGTAGGTGTCGTTGTTGATGCCAAACAGCATCTCCAGGATGGGGATGATGAGCGCAAAGGAGAACAACGTGAGGAACGCCTCGAGGACGTTGAATATCACGTTGAGCACCAAGTGCTTTTTATATGGCGGTATGAACCGGCCCAACAACTGGAAAAATTTCTTCATCTTGTATGGTTTCAGTTATCCAAACTACAAAGATAGTATATTTTTGCGAAAGATAAAAGACGAAGGGCAAAAAACCTGCTGGCCGTGTGGGGGCGAGTTCTGCGCGGGATAATCCCCATTGGTGTAAATACCACCTTAAAGCAGACCGGCCTTGATTTTCTCGATAGGCGCCTGTATCGTGGCGATGTCGGCGGGGTCGATTTCGAGCAGTTGCAGGAAGTTGATGTCGATGTAGGCGGCGGTCATGTAGGTCGAGAAGCGGTGCATGAGCACGGCGGTCATGATCTTGGGGTTGATGCCGTAGTCGAGCATCGTGGAGCTTTTAAACTCGATGCCATAGTTGTCGGCAATGCTGGCCTTGTAGTCGCCATAGCGGGTGTTGAAGCCCGACACGGTGACCACTGCTGCCGAGAGCTTGCCGTCGTGGAAGGCATAGATGATAGCCGTCTGCGTGCCCTCGTTCTTGAACATCATGGTGTTGCCCTGGGCTAGGGTCTCGGTCCATCCTCCGGCTGTCGCCATGTAGGCGCGCACGTCGGCCGTAGTGGCCTGCCAGTTGGTGCAGGGTTTAAAATAGGTGTACTGGGGCGCGGGGTCGTCGCTGCACGAAGCCATGGTGATCGCGGCGATAATCAGCAGTATGTAGGTCAATAAATTTTTTTTCATGAGTCTTGTCGTTTTAGTTTTAGAATCTTTGTTGCAAAGGTAATGATTTTACTTGATAGTGGAAAAATTTTTTTGCATATACTGCCATGTTCCAGGCGTGGAGTCACCATTTGTGCCCGGTAAAAACAAGGAAAATGTTTAAAAAACGAAGGGGTATTTTGCGTCAAAAGGGCCTTTTTTGACAATTTACGGGGGAAAAATTAACAAAAAACCGTGGTTTTGGCGGGTGTGCTGCGTAAAAACAGGTCGTCTGGGTATAAAGTTGAGTTATTGTTGCAAGGGTATGTTTTCTTTTTACACCGTGTCCCGCGGTTGCCGGCCGGGGGTAGTAATTTTGCACCAGACAAAACGACAACGAGCAGTGTTTTTCCAGCTCTTTAAAAACGGAAAACGGAAAGTAAACAGATATAAATTCACCGCCCGCCACTCCTTATAATAATGGGAGCCCGGACAAAAAAAGAAGAGTTATGAAGACCTTTAAAAACTACATCGCAATCGCCGCAACAATGATGCTTTCATGCACAGGTTTCAGCGCACAGGCCGCACAGGGCACCACCCACGACCACCCCTTAAGTGACACTCAGACCAAGGAGTATCTCAAGAACTACCTCGGCATCACCAACTATTCAGGCAGCAACTGGGGCTACACCAAGTCTTACAGCGGCACCGTTGCTCCCACTGCCACCAGCACAGGTGACGTGAT
Source organism: Sodaliphilus sp. (assembly GCA_045628365.1). Taxonomy (GTDB): domain Bacteria; phylum Bacteroidota; class Bacteroidia; order Bacteroidales; family Muribaculaceae; genus Sodaliphilus. The sequence continues at coordinate 6,045 of JAZQPG010000160.1, forward strand.
CTTTGTTGAGGTCAACGACTACTGGAAGGGCAGCAACTGGCAAAACACTCCCAGCCTTTACAATCAGGTGAAATATGGTGTCAAGGCTATCCACAAGGTTAGCCAGAGCGCAACCATCGGCAGCGGTACTCTTTATAACTACCTGGCTACCACCAACCGTTTCTTCTTTGCTATCCGCACATCAGACATGTATGACGGCTTCGTTGGCAAGAATGCTTGGAACAGCTACAGCACCGGCAAGTACTATCTGAACGAGAGCTACAAGATGCCGTTCCGCTGGTACAACGAGTTTTCATCATGCAGCGACACCGATGGTGACGGCTGGGACCACCTCACAGCAGCTTACGACGCTCTCAAGGACGGTGACTTCCAGAAAGTTCCCCACTCTTGCTCAAACTCGCTCGAGAAGAATCACTTCACAACCCTGTATGACAAGACCACGGTGAACCAGACTTACACCGCATCGGCCATGCTTTACATCCCCTCGGGTGCCAACCCCACCGTTAACAACAAGAACGGCGAATACAGTGGCTCAAACATCCCCAAGGTGTTCTTCTATATCAACAAGCTCGCCGGCGAGCGCGTGACTAAGACTAAGGCTACCAGCAGCCAGTGCAAGTATGCAGCGCTGCTCAACTGGGAGACCTCAATCGACAAGGCCCGCAAGAACGACGCCAACTTCCTGACATGGAACAGCAAGGTGGGCGGCGTGAAGGAAGAGAGCTACGTTTACCGCAAGATCGAAGGCGAGGATGAGTTCACCGACGTGTGGGTAGGCGACAACGGCCTGGTAGACACCAAGACCTGGACCGACAACACCCTTCCCCGTCCCCGCACCGAGAGCGGATATGACGTGACTTACTACATCATCACCAACGCTGTTACTTATAACGCCAAGGGCGAGCGCCTGGGCGAGGAGATCGGTAGCGCGGTTACCAACCAGGTTACCATCCACATTCCCGGCAGCGAGCAGACATTTGACCTGACCATCGCTAACAAGTTCAACAGTACATTCACACCCTCGAGCAACAATATCCACAAGAGCTACAACCTGATCAGCAACACCATCAGCGGCAAGGTTAACGAGCTCACCCCCGCAATCTCTACCCTGGCTGCAGGCGACGAGTTCAAGCTCATCCGCATCGAGGAGACCGGCAACACCACCATCAACCTGCTCAAGATCACTAAGGTATCGACGTCTTACTATGGTGGCACCACCTACACCTACACCCTCAACAACGGCGCTGCCAAGACTGCTAAGTGGACCAGCATGCAGGATGTTCTCAACATCGCAGCCGGCTACACCGACAAGGTGAACTCAGTTCCCGGCCGCCAGTATGACGCACGCTACCAGCTCATCTACACCCACAACGGCTCAGACCTGAACTCAAACACCGTTACCGCACAGGGCAAGCGCACCGACGTGCAGGTTATCAAGGACTACCGTTCAGGTACACCCGACCCCGAGAAGAACGCTGCTGAGGAGCTCTACACCGTAGACGTTCGCTTCAAGCCCATCATGAGCGACGACATCGCACACTACCACATCTGGCGCAACGCCGAGGAGAAGGTTGTTCGCATCGGCCAGTCAGGCACCAAGTTCAATATCGTGGGCAAGGACGAGGACGGCAACTTCAATGTTGACCTGGGCACTGCCACTCCCGACGACGAAGGCTACATCACCGTTCACGTTGACGGTTCGCTCAAGAAGCACGTATGTGACTTTGAGGATGGCTGCGGCCACGCACTGAACCCCAATGACCTGTTCTTCACCGTTGAGGTTTGCACCACCGGCGGTAACACCTACGGCAACTATGACCGCGCAAGCGACTTCCAGGGCGACCGCTCAGAGCTCGTGCTCAACAGCTACGGATCGTTCTACACAGGCGATGAGACTCTCCCCGATGCTTACGTTGCTGAGATTTCTTGGGACAAGATCAAGAACGAGGACAACCTTGATGCTGATGACTACGTTTCTCGCGAGCCCGACTACTACACCGTTCACCGTTATCGCGTGAGTGCCGGTGGCGAGGTAACCTTCGAGCCTATCACCCAGTTCTGGCGTGGCCACAACGATATCTTTGATGCTGACGGCAAACTCATCGAGAAAGGTAACTACCACCTGGTAGACCAGACAAAAGACGGCTCAGCCTACAAGTTCACTCCCGCGCTCATCGACCAGGTGCTCCGCGAGACCGGCGATCCCCTGTTCTACGTAGTGGACATGTTCCGTGACCATGAGTTCGTAGCCGATGGAACAAACATCTTCCCCTGCATCTACTACGTTAAGGCACACTTCGAGTCACCCTTCGCAATTCCTTCACCCATGGCACTGACCGACGGTGGTGACGACGTGGATGTATTCGATGCAATTGTCCCCGAGCTGCGCAACTACGTGGAGAAGAACTCTAACCCCTGCCGCGCTACTTCAATCATCGTGACCGGTGTCAAGGATGTTAAGAAGGCCGACGTCGTAGCAACAACCTATTACACCCTGCAGGGTATCAAGGTTAACAATCCTGCTCCCGGCGAGATCGTAGTAGCCCGCTACCAGATGAGCAACGGCACAACACAAGGTCGAGTAGTAAAATTCTGACATAACTCCCACCGGGGCCTGCGGGTCCCGGTAACCTGAACCAAAATCTAGTATACAATAACTTTCCAATAGGTGAATTCCGTAAAAAGGCGGGGCTTTGTTGAGAAACAAGGCTTCGCTTTTGTTATGTAGAGGGGGGG